>NZ_JANXUG010000108.1 GCF_025352015.1 Flavobacterium sp. | reverse complement strand
GTTAAAAAAACTAATTTTATTTTCAATAATGAGTATCTGCGTTTTGATGCAAACAATAACTGCACAAGAAAAAATACTCAATCGCGATAAATTTACCGCCCATAATAAAGGGAAAATGTATATTTATTGGGGAGGAAATCGGGAAAATTTCTCTACATCAGACATCCATTTTAAAGGTCCCGATTACGATTTTACGCTTTATGATGTTCACGCAAGCGACAAACCAAAAGGATGGCATATAGATTACATAAATCCCGGGCGAATGACAATTCCGCAAACCAATTTTAGGATTGGATATTTTATCAACGACCATTATAATATTTCTCTGGGTTTAGATCACATGAAATATGTGATGGATCAAAATCAAGTAGCAACTATTGGAGGTGTTGTTGGAGCATCGTATCCACAGTATGCCGGGACCTATTTACAATCTGGGAATCATACTATTGATTTGACTGATGAAGGATTTTTGACTTTTGAACACACCGATGGATTGAACTATGTAAATACAGAAATCTGTCGAGTGGATGATATTTCCAAGCTTTTTAAAATTAAAAATACGGATAAATTTCAAGTGAATATTACCGAAGGTATTGGCGGTGGTTTGTTATATCCTAAAACAAATTCAAAATTATTAGGCAAAGAAAGACATGATGATTTTCACGTATCAGGCTTTGGAGTTTCGGCCAAAGTGGGACTGAATTTCACCTTTTTTAAATACTTTTTTATTCAAACTGAGTTAAAAAGCGGCTATATCAATATGAGCGATATAAGAACGACATTTGATCCTGCTGACAGCGCATCACAACATTTTTTGTTTTTTCAAAGAATTGTTGCTTTTGGTGGAATTTTCAAGCTGTAAAACAATTTGTAAAAACAAAATCATAGTGTAATATTAATAAGTTTCATAACACTAATACTATTGCCGCGTTACTTAATCAATTCCATATTGATCAAACAAATACATTAACGAAGCCATGGTTGCCGCTCCTAGTTCCAATTCTCGTTTATTGACCGCATCAAATTTGTCATTGGCAGCATGATGATAATCAAAATACCTTTGCGAATCGGGCCTTAAACCTGCTTTTACGATTTTTGCAGATGTTAAATGTCCAATATCTGAACCTGTGTCGCCAACTGTAAAGCTATGAATCATATAAGGTTCAAATAAATATTTCCAGCTGTTGATTTTTTCTAAATTGGTTGCATCGCATTCAAAGGAAAAACCTCTGGGCGAAAATCCTCCTGCATCACTTTCGAGCGCAAAAATGTGATTTTCTTTATTTAGTTTTGATAATTCTTCATATTTCTTCCCACCTTTTCCCCCATTTTCTTCATTCATAAACAGCACTACTCTAACGGTGTTTTTAGGTTTATAATTTAGTTTTTTGAATAGTTCTACAACTTCCATGCTTTGTACCACACCTGCGCCATCATCTTGTGAACCATCCGCCAAATCCCATGAATCGAGATGTCCACCAACAATCATAATCTTTTCTGGATGTTCAGAACCTGTAATTTCGCCAATCACATTGTATGAAACTACATCGTCAAAAGTTTGACAAGAAAGCTTCATGAAAAATTTCAATTTACTGTTTTCTTTTAATTTTTTGCTTAATAATTCCGCACCGTTTGTACTAATAGCGGCTGTTGGAATGTATTTATCTTTTGGCAAATCGCCATAACTTTGCGCGCCAGTATGCGGAAAATCATCCAATCTAAAATTCATCGAACGAACAATAGTTCCCACAGCACCTTGTTTTGCTGCGGCTTTTGCTCCATAATAGCGTTGGTCAACACAATTGCCATACGATTTAAACGCATCAATATTTTCTGCTTCAAAGGGTCGGTTGTAAAAAACTATTTTACCTTTAATTTTTTCTGTACCAAGAGTTTCTAGTTCTTTGAGACTGTGTATTTCTATAATCTCGGCGGTAAGTCCTGTTTTTGGCGTGGCAATAGATCCCCCAAGCGCACAGATTGGAACGCTTATTTTTGATTTGTTTTCCAATATAAAGGCGGTTTCTTTTTCACCTCGCTCCCATTTTGGAACCAATACTTCTTGTAAATACACTTTGTCTAAACCCAAAGCTTGCAATTGTTGTTTAGTATAATTTACCGCTTTTTCTGCACCTAAAGAGCCCGACAAGCGTGAACCAATTTTATTTGACAAATCACCAAGCCACGGATAACACATCGAATTTGTTAGTGAGAATTTATAAATATCGGCAAGCATTTTTTGGTCGTTATTTTGAGAATTGACCATGGATGTGAACAGCAACAGAAATAAGACGATTTTTTTCATCAGCACAATTTTTTATCAAAAATAAATGAAAAAACATTTGGTTGCATAAATATTTATTGAGGCGTTCATTTATTTACTTATTATAATGTCTTGATATAAAACTTTTTGAGTATTCATCATTCTGTTAATTAGTAGGTCAAAAATATTTTCTTTGTAAATTGACCGATTAATTCGATAACTAAATTCATCTAAA
>NZ_JANXUG010000069.1 GCF_025352015.1 Flavobacterium sp. | reverse complement strand
TTTTATAAAAATTAATTCCATCAGATTTAACTTTAAGAAGTAAGATTCGCTATATGATTTTTGTTACTACATGATTTTGGTGTTACTCTTTGACGGTCTCTTTTATTTTATATTCAGCGGTTATTTGTTTAATTCTTTGTTCCAGATTTCCTTGTTTATCTATTTCAGAATTTTCAATAGTTTTAGCCCATTCCATAAATTCTGGTAGGTGCTGTTCTTTTTTTCCCGTTTTTGTATTTATGGGTATAAACTTTGTTCTCATAATGGCTTTTAGATGATTTTGTTTTTCGTTCATCATTATTGCTTCAAGGTAAAGGAACTCATTATCAGCAATTAATAAAGTGGTTTGTATTGTTACAACTTCATTATAAAGTGCGGGACGTAAATAAGCTATTTCATGCCCGCCGACTAACCAAGCTATATCTTTCTTGTAATATTCGGATAAGTTCAGGTTATGATACTCTTTTAAATGGTCTTCTCTGGCATTCAAAAAGTAGTCAATATATCTGGCATTATTTAAATGTCCGAACAAATCACAGTCGTTGAAACGAACCGTATAAACTGAATTTGGATTTTTATTCATTTTTATAAATTTTAGTATTGGAAAAAGTTAATTTCTTAAAATTGGTTTTAAATATTTGAAGATCAATATTGCTCGTTGGTATTAGGGAAATCGACTATTTTTACATCAGTAATAAATTGACCAATAGCCATAGTCATATCTTCATAAAGGTTCATATATCGACGCAGGAAACGTGGACTAAATTCGTGTGTCATTCCAAGCATATCGTGTAAAACCAATACTTGCCCATCGACACCGCTTCCTGCTCCAATTCCGATTACTGGAATAGAAATGCTTTGAGACACTTTTGTTGCTAAACTGGCTGGTACTTTTTCTAAAACTATTGCGAAACATCCTGCTGCTTCTAATATTTTAGCATCTTCCAATAATTTATTTGCTTCGGTTTCTTCCTTGGCTCTAACGGTATAAGTTCCGAATTTATAAATAGATTGCGGTGTTAATCCTAAATGTCCCATTACTGGAATTCCCGCATTTATAATTCGCTTAATTGATTTTTTTACTTCGTGACCACCTTCCATTTTTACAGCGTGTGCACCACTTTCTTTCATAATTCTAATTGCCGAATGTAAAGCTAGTTTGGAATCGGATTGATAGGAACCAAAAGGCAAATCGACAACGATTAATGCTCTCGTACACGCTCTTACAACACAAGAAGCGTGGTAAATCATTTGGTCTAGTGTAATAGGCAAGGTTGTTTCGTGTCCCGCCATCACATTACTTGCCGAATCACCAACTAAAATAACATCGATACCAGCAGTATCTACTATTTTTGCCATCGTATAATCGTATGCGGTTAGCATCGATATTTTTTCACTATTCACTTTCATATCAGAAAGTGTCTTGATGGTAATGCGCTTGTATTCTTTTTTTGCTACTGACATTTGTTATAATTTTAGAGATAAATCACTGTCTAGTTTAATAAAATGAATTTCTCCGCTCATCATTGCCGGAACAATTAATTGGTCATTTACTATGATGAAATCGGCTGGACCTGAAATTGCTTCTGAAGTTGAGATTTTAGCAACTCTGTTAGTATTGTAAATTCCAATTCCTTGAATAATACCTTTTTTCTCAAATGCAACCCAGTTACTGACATACAATACATCTTTACTTATGAATATTCCATCATAATACCCTTGCAAACTAGTAATTTGTGTAAACGTATTGTCTTTTAGATTGATGAAGCCGATAATGCCATTTGGTTTATTGTCACTTCCAAACCCATTTACATAGATTCGGCTTGCTTTTTTGTAGCAAAACAATCCATTGATGCCTGAAATAGTTACATCAGTTTTAATTTCAGAATAGGATTTATCAATTAGATTTACTTTATACAATTTGTTTTTATCTGTTGCAGAAACATATAAAGTGTTGTTATCCCAAACCACGATGTCGTTTAAAAAAGAAGTGTCTTTGCTAAAGTCTATTTCGTATAATTTAGTTCCTGTTTTTAAGTCGATTGCTAATAATCTGTCAATGTCGTTAATGTATAGAACTTCTTTGTTTATAGCCAAACCTTTTGGAGCGTCAAGTTTTTCTTTTACGAAAGTAGCGTCAAGAATTTTACCCTTTTTGTCGAGTTTTAGGATTTGACCATCGCCATCTTTTGCCGTTGGGTTTAATTCTTTTCCTATATCGGCAGCATAAATAAATTTACCATCGGTTGCAACGCTTTCAACGTGATTGAAACCGGTAACGGTTTTTGTAGTTTGTGCATTGGTATTCGTTGCCATAAATAGGCAAAATATTAGACTTATTTGTATTAGATTTTTCATTGTTCTCGTTTTTAATTATTCTACTAAAGTTTTGTGTTCCTGTGTTAATTTAATTAATGCTTTATCGAAATTTGGTGTTGGTACTTGAAATAATTTGGCTTCCTCAATAACATATTTTACTAACGAATTAATTTCTGTGGGTTTGTTTTTTTCTAAATCTAATTGGAAAGATGATTTTACTTGACTACCAAAATTCCCCAAAAGCTTTAAATTATTTTCGACTGTATTGTCATCAATTTCAATGTTTTTTGCGCTAGCCAATTGCATTAATTCCGAAACAAGTTCAATAAAAAGGCATTCGGCTTCGTTGTTTTCAAGAATTTCAGCAAATGTTATTTGATATATTGCTGTTACCATAGCCGTTGGCGAAACGAACATAAATTTCTTCCATAGAACAGTTTTGATATTGTCTGTGTACAAAGTATCAATACCAGCATCATTAAATATTTTTGAGATATATTCTCCTTGATGGTTACTTTTTCCATCTGTCCCAAAAATAAATTTAGAAGGACCGCTAACGTGTTGAATTTTTCCTGGTTTAATTATTTTAGAAGATATATAAATACTTCCTTCCATAAGCGTTGCGCCATCAGGCAAGTATGGTGTTATAATTTCTTTGCCATTCACTCTGTTTTGAGTAGTAATTACAGTTGTAGTTGGTGTTAAACATTTACTATGTTTTTTAAAAACCTCTTCTACAGAAAAGTTTTTTGTGCAAACAATAAATATATCGACTGTTCCAATTTCTAAAGGATTATCAGAAGTTAAGGTCGGCATACATTTAAACGAAGTGTCATTAGACTCTAACCATAATCCTTTTTTGTTGATGGCTTCCGCCATTTCTCCTCTTGCAATAAATACAATTTCTACATTTTCGATATTGGAATAATGATGTGCTAATTTCCCACCAATATATCCGCCGATGCCACCAATACCAGCAATTGCAATTCTAGTTTTTTTAGTTTCAATCATTTTTATTTTTTTTAAATTTTAACAGGTTATAATTTCATTTCTAATAATGCAACTTTTAGGTTTCGATGTTGGTCGGGTAGTTCTGGCGTATTTGGAGTTGTATAATTTTCTAAAAATTGAAAGCCATAACTTTTATAATATTCAATAATATTTGGGTTGTCTGCCCAAGTGTCCATTCTTATGTATTTCAATCTTTTTTCATTAG
>NZ_JANXUG010000067.1 GCF_025352015.1 Flavobacterium sp. | reverse complement strand
GTACTGGTGTAGGAGCAGTATCAGGAGCAGGAGGTTTGCGACTTAAAGTCACAAGCGGGGTAGCAGGAACTTCTGGAATACAATTAACAAATGTAACTAGTGCAACAACTACAACTACCGGTAACGGCAAAGGATTAAGTGTTGACGCAAATGGGAATATTATTTTAACACCAGTTGTAAATACAACTCCCACTATTACTAACATTTATACAAGTGACGGTAATTTGTCAGCAAACAGGACTGTAACATTAAGTAATAATAATTTAAATTTTAATTCTGCTTCAGCAGGAGGTAATTTATTTATAAATGGTAGCACTGGGAATGTTGGAATAGGGAATACTACTCCAGCATCTAAACTTGATGTTTCAGGTATTTTGAAAGCAAATCAAGTAGTTTTTACTAGTAGTTTAGCAGATGGACAAACATTCCCTTCATATTTAGATAGAAATGATAAGTGTGTGGTGGCTGGAATTGGAAAGAATATCGGAACAGGAACGGGGTATATTAATACAAGGATGTTAAATTTCTTCGATTTCCCTGCCTCAAATCTTGATATTAAATCATCTTTTTTATTAGGAATTGAAGACAGAAACAATTTTGGAAGATTTAGAATGGCCGGAGAAACAGGAGGAACAACAAATTTTATCGTTTTAGATAAAACACAAATAGAACTATTTAAAGTTTTTGATGATGGTAATAATAATACTGTATTAACTTTACCAAAAGCTAATTCTTATCTTGGTATAGGCACAACAACCTTTGTCGATGGATTAGATACCTATAGATTATCTGTTAAAGGAGCTATCAGAGCTGATAGGGTTAGAGTGTATACAACTTGGGCAGATTATGTATTTAATGAAGAATACAATTTACCATCTTTAGAAGATGTAGAGCAACAGATAAAAGAAAATGGACATTTAAAGGATATTCCTTCTGCAAAAGAGGTTGAGGTAAATGGAATTGAATTGGGTGAAATGAATAAACTGTTGCTTCAGAAAGTGGAAGAACTGACTCTATATATGATAGAAATGAAGAAGGAAATAAACGTCTTGAAAAATGAACTCAAAAAATAATAGATATGAAAAATGTTTATTTATTTATGATTTGTTTATTTTTCTTTTCGGGAAATGCACAAACCAAAAAGTATACTTATTACTTATACTTAAATGACTATAATCAGGCACCAACATTTACTACTCAAAATGGATTGCTAGTTTATTCAGGAACGAATCAGGCAATGAAAACAATCTTTGATAAATATAAAATCTACGAGTTCAAGCAAGCATTTCCCGATTTTGCAGGTAGTTCTTGTATTCTTAACACTTTTTTAGTTGTAACTGACAGCAGTGCTTTGATTAATGATTTGAAAAAAGGATTACCATCTAATTTTATAAGTTCGGATGATTTGACCGACAAGCCAGTTGGTACTCTAAATAGTTATCCTACCGATTATGGAACTACACATTTACCTAATAGTGGTGCCAATGTCTCGAGAAGCGAGTTGGATTATCTTTCAGCACCAGTTGCGTGGGATATTACAACAGGTCACCCTGCAACTATTATCGGTATTTCAGATTCAGCATTTGATAATACCTCCCCAGATTTAATTGGTAAATTATCATTTGTTCCTGGATGGAATGGATATTCCTCTAGTTGGGAACACGGAACCGCAGTAGCAGAATTAGCAGCAGGAAAGGGTAATAACACAGGCAGCGTTGGAGTATGTATGGATTGTAATATTTTAGCATCACCAATAGGTTTTGGTGATACATCTGTTTGTGACGCTTTTAATAATTTAAGAGTTTTAGCTGCTGGGGGAGCACGTGTAATAAATATGAGTTGGCACAATGGTGCGGGTTATACAAATTTTATGGGTGGTTACAGGCAAGCTGAACAATGTATAATTAACTATCTGGTTGATACATATGATGTCGTTTTAGTTGGTGCTGCAGGAAATGCGCCATCATATTCTACAGCTCAATCGTATATAAGTGGAGAAACTGGAGGAGTTCTTAATGGAATTCCGATTACTCCTTTTGGGGAATTATTTATTTACCCAGCTTCATATGATAATGTCATTTCTGTCTCAACTGTACATCATAAAAATGCTTATACTTTGCCATTGTCAAACGTTTTGGACCCTGTAAATAATCCAAGTTATTGTTGCACATCGTCATGGTTTCCTATTCACGTTGACTTACAAGATTCAGTATCTGGTTCAGCCAGTTCCTTAGACCCTAATAATCCAGTAGGAGTTTTAAGAAATGGCTATTATCAAAACGCCTATAATCCTGATGGTTTTCAATGGAATCATACTGTTAATGGGCTTGTAGATATAATGTCAACAGGACATAATGTTTTTGATTATTCAGCCTATTTAAACCCTTCATCAGGTATGCCTATATATAATGACGGAACCTCATTTTCCGCTCCAATTGTCTCCGGAACGATTGGTTTAATGTTTGATCGAAATCCATGCTTGAATTCGGTTGAAGTTAGAAGTATTCTGCAATTAGTATCAAAAGATATTGAGCATTATTCAACCTTAAATAATAACTATCTTGATAAAGTTGGGTCAGGAAAACTTGAAATAGGTAAAAGTGTTATTTTTGTTGATGAAATGATGAAAACAAATGGGAACGCAGTTATTGAGAATCATACTTTTACCAAATTTGATTTTAATCTTTCAAGAATAAACAATAAATTAACAATGAACAATGTTGTTTTTAGAGATAAAAACACTTCTGCTTTTACTGCAAAAAACAATATAGATATTACTAACGCAGATTTTTTTCCAAACGCAACAGGTAGAATCGATTTAAAAATTAATGGCGGTCTGACAGTTTGTAATACAGCTCCAAAAATGGCAGGTAATAACGCAAGTCATGATAGTGATAGCTTAAAAATAAATAGAGCTGTACTTTATCCTAATCCTAACAATGGTTCTTTTTCAATAATGTTAAATCGTAGTGAAGTAAAAGATTTAGCTGTAACGGTTTTTGATGTTTTTGGTAAACTTATCTATCAAACTAAAACTAATCAAAATGAATTTGATTTAAACATACCTAATCTTCCAACAGGAATGTATATGGTTAAGTTAAGTTCAAATTCAATTAATGAAACTCTTAAGTTTATTAAAGAATAGGTTTCATTTAGTGTTCTAGTTAAAAGAAGCCGTCTCAAAACAAAATTGAGGCGGTTTTTTATTTCATTATATTTTGATGCTGATTTTGTTATTATTGAAGTCGTTTAAACTTTTATTTTGTTGAATTAATTAGTTATCCCATATTTCTAGATATTCTTCTGCAATTTTCAAATAATCATGTTCCTTTTCTATAAAGGCTTTAGCATGTTTTCCAATCGCTATTATTTCATCTGGATTATCAATTAAAGAGGATAACTCATTTACTAAATAATCTACATCGGGCAACGCATTTATTACTACTTTTTCAGTCAAATTATACTGCTTTTCAAAAAGTGTACTTGCATTGGTAAAAACTACTTTTCCTTTTGCCATGGCTTCTAGAGCATTATAGCCTTGATCATGACCATGCAGTTGGTCTAACACTATGTGCGATTGGTTGTAAAGGTTTATATACTCTAAATAAGGAATGTTTTGAGTAATAATTATTTCAACTTTATCTCCAAATTTCTTCTTAATAATTGTCAATGCTTTTTCAAAATACTCAATCCCTTTTTGATGATAACTCCACTTATTTATACCAAGAAAGATAACTATTTTGTTGGTAATTCTTAATTCTTGAAACTCGAGCTTATTAAAGTTTACTGGGTTTGGAATAAGCCCTAAAAACTTTGTATTCCCTTTTAGCGGTAGCAAATAATCAACATCGGTAGCTATAATTCCGTAACAGTGTTGATAAACAAAATCATGAATTTTTTTATGTTTTTTGGTGCGATATTCTAATATATACCGAAACTCTTTTTCTAGGGATGGATTATTAAAATAGGGTTGTAAAATAGATTTTTCCTTTTGGTTTTCAAACCAATACTTCACATTCAAATAATCAACACCTGTAGCTAAAACAAATAATTTTTTGTTGTTTTTAATGATTTTTTTTAGCAAAAGTCGTTCAGCCCATTTCAGCGTTTGTATCGGACTTTCATTAATCAGTTGAACAACATCAAAACCTTTTAATTTATGAGACAACAAATAAAATCGAATGCCAATTTCTATTTTTGCAACATCAAATTTTGATAGTTTAAAAATAAGTTGCCTCGGAATGTTCAATAGTTTGGATTGACACCATTTGGCTTCAATAGAATAATCGGCCGGATAGTTTTTGAAACCATCTCCACTGCCCACAAGAATCACTTCATGACCTAGCACAAGCAAACCTTCTTTTAAAGTATTGTGTAACCTACTGTATTCTCCTAGAAGTAGTATCCGCATGAATGACTATGTTTTTCTATAATTTGGTTTTATCTAAAAAAAAGGAAATGAAAAGGTAATTTTTTAATTTCTTTTAATGGTAAAAATAAAAAAATTAACGAGGTTTGTTACGAAAAGTTAACATCCGATAATGGTAAACCAAAATAGCAAGCACAAAATAGCACTCATTGGAGATTGTTTGGCAAACGGTGGTGCCGAGAAAGTGCATGCTTTGTTGTCTGTTTATTTTCATAAGATGGGTTTTGAGGTACATAATTGTATTTTTGTAGATTGGATTCAGTATGAGTATTCAGGCTCGATTTTGAATTTAGGTAAAGTCCATCAAAATTCTAATCCGATAAATCGGAAAATAACTAGGTATTTTAAACTACAGCAGTTTATTAAAAAAAATGATTTTGATGCCGTAATCGATTTTAGAATACGAACTGGATTACTACAGGAAATGGTAATCTCAAAATTTTGTTATCCAAAAAATACGTTTTACACCGTTCATAGTGGTATACTAGATTTTTATTTCCCAAAATCATCTTGGTTTTCCACCCTTATTTATCAGAACAAAAAAGTTGTGACGGTTTCAAAAGCGATACAAACTGCAATAGTTTCTAAAGGCTTTGCAAAGAATGTTTTTCAGATTTATAATCCAATCGACATACAATCTATAGCTTTTTTGAAAGATGAGTTCGATGTTTCTCTCGAAAAATATTGTATGGCGGTAGGTAGAATGAATGAGGACGTAAAGCAATTTGACCAATTGATTATAGCGTATTCTAAATCGATTTTGCCTCAAAAAAAAATCAAATTAGTGCTTTTGGGTGATGGACAAAATCTATCGAAATATAAAGCATTAGCAGCACAATTAGGATTGAAAGATTTAGTAGTGTTTAAGGGTTTTGTTGACAATCCGTTTCCGTATTATCAAAGTGCATTATTTACTGTTATATCTAGTAAAAATGAAGGCTTTCCAAATGTGATTTTAGAATCGTTTTCAGTAGCAAATCCAGTTATTTCCTTCGATTGTTTTAGCGGTCCGAATGAAATTGTGGTTGACCAACAAAATGGACTTTTAGTACCCAATCAAGATTTTGATAAACTTACCGAAGCTATGAATTTATTTATAGAGAATAATCAGTTAAGAGCGTATTGCAAACAAAACACAAAAACAAGCCTTGAACTTTTTGACATTGAAACAATAGGAAAACAATGGTTAGAATTGATAAAAATAAAGTAAGTTAGCACCATGGATATTGAGATAATAAGCATACCAAAAATTCACGATACAAGAGGTAATATAGCGGTAATCGAAAAAAATTTGCTTCCGTTTCAAATGAAACGGGTTTATTATCTCTTTGATGTACCAAGCTCCGCCAGACGAGGTGGTCATGCTCACAAAGAACAATTTGAATTATTAATTCCACTCTCGGGAAGTTTTGATGTGGTGTTACATGATGGCAATGAAACTCAAAAAGTAACCTTGAATAAACCAGATAAAGGATTGCTTATTAAATCGAATACTTGGCGCGAATTAGACAATTTTTCCTCAGGTTCTATTTGTTTAGTAATCTCTTCGGGCGAATTTTCAGAAGAGGATTATATTAGAAACTTTAATGAATATAAGGCTTATTTAGAAGCTAATTGTAAGTAGAAAATCGAATGCCTTTTGCAAGAAAAAAGGATTTGGTTTTTTTTACCCAATTCAATACCAACAATGGTGCATTCAACAAAAGGTGCTGTTTAAAATTCAAATTCTCATTAGTAATGCCTTTTTTCATTTTTTCAAATGCAGCCTTATTATTTTCGGCTTTATAATGTTTTGCCATAATATATCGATGAAAATCTAAAAACTTTTTCAATGATTTTGACGTTTCTTTAGTGTCAAAAAAATCAAAATCGGTAATAATCTTATCGCCAATTAAACTTTGCGTAATTTGATTTTCTGATACCATAGTATATGCTACCAAAGGTTTTTTAGAGTAGGCTAATTGAAATGATGAATTTGCTCTAATATTAAAATCAACATCTTCGCCATATCGAATGGTTTCATTATAAAAACCAATAGCATCAAAAACCATTTTATCGACACATAAACTTGAAGGACAATAGAGTGGCTGTGCTAAACTGATTTCGAAAAAATCCTTAATCATACTAATTTTTTCTAAGTTTTTAGCATTATTATTTGGCAATAGAACAACATTATTTGGGTACACTTCTTCGTAATTAGCGGCAAACAATTTAGCCTTTGGAAAACTTTTTATCAGTAAAAATAGTTCTTCTAAAAAGGTGTGTTTCCAAAAATCATCAGCATCTAAAAAAGCAATATAAACACCATTAGAATTTTTAATTCCAGTATTTCTCGAAGCCGAAAGCCCTTTGTTGAAATCGTGCTTTATGATTTTCACTTTTTCAGATTTTATAGTAGAGACTATCTCAAAGCTTTCGTCTGTAGAACAGTCATCAACAATGATTACTTCATAGTTTTCAAAGGTTTGATTCAAAACGCTTTGTAAAGAAGCAAGCACGTATTTTTCTTTGTTATACAATGGAATAACTATGGAAAAGAAAGGATTCATTTCGAATTAATTTTGCAATAATAGCACAACTTGTAAACATCTAGCAGAAATAAATAAGGGTGATTTGATACTAAATTAGCTTTTATTTTTTTGTGAAATGTAGCAAATATAAAGCTAAAAAAAGCCGCTAAACCAATGTTGGAAATACGCACATATGTTCGTAATATTCTATTGTCTGTAGCTGTAATCAACCCTAAATTTGATATCAAGAGAAGGTTTTTCAACGATTGATGTATTTTTTCTATAAAGATTTCCGAGGTTTCTAAATTCAGATGAAAAGTTGGATTTTCAATATGTGTTATTATGATTGATTTTTCTTTTAACTTTTTGACCCAAACTACATCTTCATAGCCATAATTTTTAATGTTTTCATTAAACGGATTGGATAAAAAAACTTTTTTTTTGAATAAAATATTAGAAGTTAAAGTAGAAAAATAAGGATTTTCTTTTCTTAATGCTACCGATAATGCTTCTCTTTTTTGCCCATAAACCCAACGCAGTGAATTTTTCTGTTTTGGTTTTTCAGAGTGATAAACGATACCTCCAAAAACCACAGCTTTCTCTTTTTTTATCTCATCCAAATACTTCTGAATAAAAGTGTCCTTAGTTGGTAAAGTGTCACAATCCAAAAGTAAGACGTAATCATATTTTGCTTTTAAAACAAGGGAATTAATGTTTCTTCCTCGCCCAAGGTTTTTAATATTGGTGTAGAAATGACAATTTGCTAAAGAATTAATTTTTTCATTTTTAGTATTTAATTCTGATTTTGAAGCATCGTCCTGACAAATAATTTCAAAAATAATTCCAGCTCTTAAGCATTGCTCTTGAATGGCTTTAACTAAGTGCACAGCGTTATAATGGAAAGTTGGAATTAAAACAGTTAACATTACACCGTTTTTTGAACCACCTCAAAAATAGTATTATCCTCGCATTTTAAAGTCTTTGACGGGAATTTCATAAGCAAAGCATAATCATGTGTTGCCATAATAACTGTTTTTCCGTTGTCATTAATTTTTTTCAGAACACTTAACACTTCTACACTCGTTTGTGGGTCAAGGTTTCCCGTGGGTTCGTCGGCAAGTATTAATTCTGGATCGTTAAGTAAAGCTCGGGCAATAGCAACTCGCTGCTGTTCGCCACCCGAAAGCTGATGAGGCATTTTATTTGTCAGGCCTTTCATGCCAACGCTGCTTAAAACTTCATCAATCTTAACCTGCATTTCGGTTTTGTCTGTCCAACCCGTTGCTCTCAATACAAACAACATGTTTTCATTCACACTTCGGTCGGGCAATAATTGAAAATCCTGAAAAACAATGCCAATTTTTCTTCTCAAATACGGAATGTCACTCTCTTTCAAACTTACTAAATCGAATCCCGCAATAGTTCCAGTGCCAGTGGTTAATTGTAAATCACCGTAAAGGGTTTTCATAAAACTACTTTTTCCAGTTCCCGTTTTTCCAATAATGTATAAAAATTCACCTTCCTTAACGTCTAGATTTATTTGGGATAAAATCACTCGGTTTTCTTGATAAATAGTTACATTTTTAAGTGATAAAATAGTTTCTGACATGAGTAATTTCATTTATTGCGTAAAAATAGTAAATATAAATTTCAAATTCCAAATTAAAAAAAAATGATTAAATTATTGGTACTTGGAATTTTAACTTTCGCAATTTCAATTTTTAAATTGTTTAAAAGAATGTTTATAATAAATACTGTAGTTTTTACGTTATAGGTGTTGGGACACTATTTTTGGAATAGAAAAAATAAAAAATATGCGTAAAATTCTAATGTTATTTTTGATACTTATTATAGCGGAGATAAATCACGTTTCGGCACAACAATCTGCTATTTATACTAGTAATGTATCTGAATTTGATAACGCTCTTTCCCTGTTTAAAGACAAACAATACCAGTCGGCACAAATTCTTTTTGAAAAAGTAAAACAAGAGAACGCTAATCAGGATTTTCAGTCGGATTGTGCCTATTATATAGGTATTTGTGCTATTCATCTCAATCAAAATAACGCCGATGAATTGATTGAGCAGTTCATTTCAGATTATCCAACCAGTTCTAAACAAAATCAAGCGTACATAGAAGTGGCGCAATATTATTTTGAGCAAGGAAAATTTCCGCAGGCCTTAATGTATTTTGATAAAGTAGATGAAAATGCTTTGACGTATGAACAAACTGAAAAATTTTCTTTTGAAAAAGGTTATGCACATTTTGCTGCAGGAGATAAAAAAGAGGCGACAAGTTATTTTAATAATGTCGTCAATTCTAAAGAATATGGAACGCAAGCCAATTATTATTTAGGTTTTATGGCGTATGAAGGCGACAATTACAAGGAAGCCAATAAGTATTTTAAACAAGTAGAAAGCGAGGAGAAATACGCTGAAAAATTATCTTATTTCAAAGCCGACATGAATTTCAAATCGGGCGATTTTCAAAAAGCCATTGATGCTGGTCTTGTTGCGATGCCAAAATCTAATGCTTCGGAAAAATCAGAATTAAATAAAATCATCGGCGAAAGTTATTTTAATTTGAAACAATACGACAAAGCGCTGCCTTATTTAAAGGAATACAAAGGCAAAAAAGGAAAGTGGAACAACACCGATTTTTACCAATTAGGTTACACGTATTACATGCAAAAAGACTATGAAAATGCGATATCACAATTCAATAAAATCATAAATGGAAAGGATTTTGTAGCACAAAATGCATATTATCATTTGGGTGAATGCTATTTCAAAACCAATAAAAAACAACAAGCCTTAAACGCTTTCAAAAGCGCGTCTGAAATGGATTTTGACAAAAAAATTCAGGAAGATGCCAATTTGAATTATGCCAAATTAAGCTATGACATTGGAAATTCATATCAATCGGTGCCCGAGGTTTTGTCCTCGTTTTTAAATAAATATCCAAATTCGCCAAGCAAATTAGAAATTGAAACTTTATTGATTAACTCCTATATCACGTCTAAAAATTACAAAGATGCCTTGACTTTATTGGAAAAAAATAATACTCCAGAAAACAGAATTGCCTATCAAAAAGTATTGTTTTACAGAGGAATTGAATTGTACACAGACGGTAATTATCAAGAAGCCTTGAGCATGTTTAAAAAATCAATCGCCAATAAAAAAAACGAAAAAATAACCGCTCGTGCAACGTTCTGGAAAGGCGAAACAGAGTATGTTTTAGATAATTTTACCGATGCACTGAAGAGTTTCAAACAATTTGAAGATTCGGCTGAAGCCAAAGCAACTCCAGAAAACAAGAACATTAATTACAACATTGCTTACGCAAATTTCAAGCTGAAAGAGTACGACCAAGCTGGGAACTATTTTCAAAAATTTGTTGATGGAAACAAAGACGATAAAGTGCGTTTGAATGATTCCTATTTGAGATTAGGCGACTCAAGATTTGTAACTTCCAAATATTGGCCTGCCATGGACGCTTATAACAAGGCAATTGATATGAAAGGTATTGATGCTGATTATGCTGCGTTCCAAAAAGCATTAAGCTACGGATTTGTTGGTAAAAACGATAAAAAGATAGAAGATTTCAATTCGTTTTTGGCAAAATTTAAAAAGTCTCAATATCGCGACGATGCTCTATTCGAATTAGGAAACACTTACGTTACCGAAAACAAAACCGATTTGGCGATTAAGACTTATGATCAACTATTGAGCGAATTCAAAAACGGTTCGTTTGCCTCCAAAGCGATTCTTCGCCAAGGATTAGTATATTATAATAGTCAAAGAAATGATTTGGCTATTGCCAAATTCAAAGAAGTGGCTGCAAAATATCCAAGAACTCCAGAAGCTTTAGAAGCGGTTTCGACTGCGAGATTGGTTTATATGGATAACGGAAAAGTCAATGAATATGCGGCTTGGGTAAAAACACTGGATTTTGTTGAAGTGTCTGATGCCGATTTGGATAATGATACTTACGAAGCAGCCGAAAAACAATATTTGCAAAACAATACCAAGCAAGCTATTACAAGTTTAGGAGGTTATATTTCCCAATTTCAAAATGGAATTCATACTTTGAAAGCCAATTTTTATTTGGCGCAGTCACTTTACACCGACGGAAAAGAAGCCAGTGCTGTTCCCAATTATGAGTTTGTAATTAGCAAAGCAAGAAACGAATTTACCGAGCAATCGTTAGCGCGTTTAGCTGAAATCCATTTAAAAAAAGATGATTATACGAAAGCGGTTCCGGTGCTCCAAAGATTAGAAACAGAAGCTGATTTTCCACAAAACGTAACCTTCGCGCAAGCCAATTTGATGCGTGCCTACTACGACCAAAAAGAGTATGCCAATGCGGTTGTTTATGCTGATAAAGTATTATCAAATCCAAAAACAGATAACAAGATAAAAAGTGATGCGCAAATTATCGTTGCCCGTGCTGCCATAAAAGTGAATGATGAGCAAAAAGCCAGATTGGCTTACGCAAAATTGTTAACCATTGCCAAAGGAGAAATTGCTGCCGAAGCTTTGTATTACGATGCTTATTTCAAGAATAAAGATGGCAAATATGAAGATTCGAATAAAACAGTTCAAAAATTAGCTAAAGAATATTCAGGTTATAAATATTTTGGAGCCAAAGGTCTTATTGTAATGGCTAATAATTATTACCAACTTAAGGACAATTTCAGTGCTACATCAATTTTGGATAGTGTGATTAAAAACTTCAAGGAATTTGAGGATGTACTTTCAGAAGCTCAAGCCCAACTGAAAATCATTAAAGGAGAAGCAGCTAAAACGAATTCATCATTAACAGAGTAGAGAAAATAGATAAGAGACTAATGGATAATAGACTATGACCGATTTTAAGCGACATAATTTTAAAAGATTAAAAATTTGGCAAATGGCAATGGAGATAGCAAATACAATTTTTGATTTATCAATAATTTTTCCAAATGAAGAAAAATTTGGATTGGTTTCTCAAATGAACCGTTGTGCAGTTTCTATTCCATCTAATATTGCAGAGGGTTCAAGTCGTACAGATAAATCATTTAGTCATCTTCTGGATATTTCTCTTGGTTCATCATTTGAGTTACAAACTCAACTTATACTATGCAATTCTGGAAGATATATCGCGGAGGAAAATCTAAATATTTTAGAAAATAAACTACAAGAATTTCAAAAAGCAACAATGACATTTCAAAACACTTTAAATTAGTAAGAATGAGTTTTATCGTTTGTAAAAATAAAAGTCTATCATCTTTCAGTCTATTATCTCTTTGTCTCTTTGCAATCCAAATTTCTTTTTCCCAGAAGAAAGACGAAAACATAGGAACCGAAGTCGTAAACGTGGTAAAGCCATACGCACCAACCATTTCTGATGCGTTCAAAGTTAAAGAAACACCAACTTTGGATGATGATGATACCTCAAAAAAAGAGAACATTCAATACACTATTTTCTCGTTTCCAGTAGCTTCTACTTTTGCGCCATCAAAAGGAAAAGCTGTCAGTGTGGATAAAATTCCCGATGAAAAAATATTCAGTAACTACTTAACTTTGGGCGCGGGAAATTTTGGTACAGTAACTGCCGAGCTTTTTATTACTCAAAACATTAGCAATACGGATTATTTTGGTGGAATGTTGCGGCACAATTCCTCTCAAGGCGGAATAAAAAACGTGGTTTTGGACGATAAATTCTTGAATACAGCTCTAGATTTAACCTATGGTAGCAGAACCAAAGCTATGAGTTGGAATGCAGATTTAGGATACCAACATCAAGTTTATAATTGGTACGGAATTCACCCAGGAATTTTTGATGATATAACAATTGCTAGCATTAGTGAAAAACAAACGTATCATACTTTGTACTTGGGAGGAAAATTAGGTTTAAACGATGGTTTTCTTAAAGAAAGTACAGTGAAATTTACTCGTTTTTGGGATGCTTTTGGCTCTTCCGAAAATCGGTTTGTTGCAAAGCCATCTCTAGAATTTGATATTGTAGAGCAAAAAATTAAAGTCAATTTTGTTGTAGATTATGTTAATGGTTCTTTTAATAAAACGTTCAACGGCGGCAGTTCTTTCAAATATGGTTTTACGAATATTGGTTTTCAACCTAGCGTAAAAATTCAAAAAGACCAGCTAACAATTAATGCTGGCGTCGGATTTTTTTACAGCGCAGCACAAGAAGCAGGACAAAGCAAATTCTTTATCTATCCTCAAGTTACAGGGTCGTTTAAAATTGTTGGTGATTTGATGATTTTTTACGCAGGTTTAGAAGGCACTTTACAGCAAAATTCCTATCATGATTTTATTCAAGAAAATTTCTTTGTGTCCCCAACACTCACGATAGCTCCAACCAATCAAAAATATGATATTTATGCCGGATTAAAAGGAAAATTGGCTAATAGCGTAAGTTATAACATTCGCGGATCGTACAAAGATGAAGAAGGGAAAGCACTATTTAAGAGTAATATTTACGACATTTTTAATGGTAATAGTGACGGATATACCTTTGCCAATTCTTTTGAGGTTGTGTACGACAAAGTAAAAACAGTAAGTCTCTTTGGCGAATTAAAAGCTGATTTTTCTAAAAACGTTTCCTTTGGCGTAAACGCAACCTTTAGCAGTTTCACAACCGATGTTGAAAAAGAAGCTTGGAATTTACCTGCAATAAAACTAACATCAACCCTTGATGTCACTATCACACCGAAATGGTATGCGCGAGCAAGCCTGTTCTTTGTGGGTGAAAGAAAAGATATTTTTAGACAAGCTACCGTCACACTTCCTTTTCCTCCCGATGAAAACGTTACACTTAAAAGCTTTTTCGACATTAATGCCTATTTGGGATACAAGTATAGTCAGCGTTTCTCATTTTTCTTAAAGGGAAATAATTTAGCCAATCAAAATTATCAACGATGGTCTAATTATCCTGTGCAAGGATTACAGATTTTAGGTGGTGCGAGTTATAAATTTGATTTTTAATGTAGAGAATAGATGAAAGACGAAGAGATAATAGATGATAGACAAAATAATGTTTACTATTTCGCATCTTTTAGTCTCACATCTTTTAGTTTTTCATCTTTTAGTCTATTATCTCTTAGTCTGTTATGAAACAACAAATACTCCAACGCTACAAAGAAATGCTTCAAGACCGCATTGATGTTTTTCAGGACATGATTTCGGGTTTGACTGAAGATGCTCAAAACGATGCTAAAGGTTCGGCAGGAGACAAGCATGAAACAGCGCTTTCCATGATGCATTTGGAGCAGGAAAAACTCAATCACAAACTAAAGGAAATTCTCGAACAAAAGGCTATTCTCGACAAAATTGACGCATCACAAATCCACAAAAAAGTAGCTTTGGGAAGTTTGGTACAGGCTAATGGAATATTACTTTTTATAAGCACAGCTTTACCAAAATTAACTATTGAAGACAAAACCATTTTTGCGCTTTCGCCACAATCGCCGTTGGGAAGTAAATTGATGGGAAATGAAGTTGGATATTCATTTGATATGAACGGGAAGGCTTATACTATTGAAAGCGTTTCGTAACACTTTCTAACTCAAAACCCCCTTTTTAAGTTTTTCAAGTTTTATAATTTAATAGTATTCTATTTTTTAGTTATAATTTATAAGTAAATAATTGATTATGTTTTTCATTTATAACTATTATTCCATCTTTGCCCTATCAAAATAAAATAAAAAGAATATGTGTGGAATTGTATGTGCTTTCGATTTAAAACAAAAAGCAGAAGTCTTAAGACCAAAAGTGTTGGAAATGTCAAAAATCATCCGTCATCGAGGACCGGATTGGAGTGGAATTTTCAGTAATGATAAAGCCATTATGGCTCACGAAAGATTAGCCATTGTTGACCCGGCTTCCGGAAAACAGCCATTGTTCAGCGAAGACAAGAGTTTGGTTTTGGCTGCCAATGGCGAGATATACAATCACAGGGATTTGCGTAAACAATTTGAAGGAAAATATAAGTTCCAGACCGAAAGCGACTGTGAAGTTATTTTGGCTTTATACAAAGAAAAAGGTGTTCATTTTATTGATGAGATGAATGGTATTTTCGGCTTTGCGATTTATGATGTAGCCAAAGATGAATACTTCATCGCTCGTGACCATATGGGAATAATTCCATTGTATATTGGCTGGGACCAAAACGGAACTTTCTATGTGGCTTCCGAATTGAAAGCTTTGGAAGGCTATTGCACCAAAATTCAATTGTTTCCTCCTGGACATTATATGTCAAGTAAAGACGGCGAATTTGTTCAGTGGTACAAAAGAGAATGGACAGATTATGATGCTGTAAAAGAAAATGAAACAAGCATCGATGAGATTAAAAAAGCACTCGAAGCCGCCGTTCACCGTCAATTGATGAGTGATGTGCCGTATGGCGTTTTGCTTTCCGGTGGATTGGATTCTTCAATCACATCGGCTGTAGCCAAAAAATATGCGCAAAAACGTATTGAATCTGGTGACACAGTTGATGCATGGTATCCACAATTGCACTCGTTTGCAGTTGGTTTAGAAGGTTCGCCTGATTTAGCTGCAGCACAAGTTGTGGCTGACCATTTAGGAACTATTCACCACGAAATTAAATTCACAATTCAGGAAGGATTAGATGCCATTCGTGATGTGATTTACAATATAGAAACGTATGATGTTACCACGATTAGAGCTTCAACTCCAATGTATCTGATGGCGAGAGTTATTAAATCGATGGGAATAAAAATGGTATTATCTGGCGAAGGTTCAGATGAATTATTTGGAGGTTATTTGTATTTCCATAAAGCACCAAATGTAAGAGAGTTTCATGAAGAAACGGTTCGTAAATTAAGCAAACTGCACATGTACGATTGCCTACGTGCCAACAAAAGTTTAGCAGCATGGGGAATTGAAGGAAGAGTTCCGTTTTTAGATAAAGAATTCATGGATGTTGCCATGCGAATCAATCCGCAGGACAAAATGATTAACGGCGAAAGAATGGAAAAATGGGTACTTCGAAAAGCTTTTGAAGATATGTTGCCAACTAGTGTTGCCTGGAGACAAAAGGAGCAATTTAGCGATGGCGTTGGCTACAGTTGGATTGATACTTTGAAAGAAGTGGTTGCCAAAGAAATTTCGGATGAGCAATTAGCGAATGTTAAATTTAAGTTTCCAATTCAAACACCAACGTCTAAAGAAGAGTATTATTATCGTTCCATTTTTGCCGAACACTTTCCAAGCGATGCAGCTGCTTTAAGCGTTCCGCAGGAAGCGAGTGTGGCTTGCAGTACAAAAATTGCTTTGGAATGGGATGAAGCCTTTAAAAATATGAATGATCCATCAGGTAGAGCGGTGGCAAATGTTCATGATGCTGCTTACAGTAAAGTTTAAAAAATATTTTTTGAAAATAGCTTGTTTGTTGAACCTGAATGAGTTTCAAATTCTAAACGTTCGTCATTTCTGATGGACGTTTTTTGTTGAAATCCCATCAAAAATGTTAATAACTTAAAGGTTTTAAACCCAATTTTCAATAGGAAATCCTATGCGTTTTTATATATTTGCTCGTTAGACAAAAAATAGATTTTTATCAAAAAATAATATGAGCGACGAGATTAAAAAGAATAGTTATTCGGCCGATAGCATTCAGGCGTTAGAAGGAATGGAGCACGTAAGAATGCGCCCTTCCATGTACATTGGCGATACTGGAGTTAGAGGTTTGCACCATTTGGTTTATGAAGTAGTAGACAACTCTATCGATGAGGCATTAGCTGGACATTGCGACACGATTGGTGTTATTATAAACGAAGATAATTCGGTTACTGTAGAAGATAACGGACGTGGAATTCCTGTTGATATTCACAAAAAAGAAGGTGTTTCTGCACTTGAGGTTGTTATGACCAAAATTGGTGCGGGAGGAAAATTTGATAAAGATTCGTATAAAGTTTCCGGAGGACTTCACGGTGTTGGGGTTTCCTGTGTAAATGCACTTTCTGACCATTTGAGAGCGACCGTTTTTAGAGAAGGAAAAGTATACGAGCAACAATACGAAAAAGGTAAAGCGATGTATCCTGTTAAGCAAATTGGTGAAACAGATAAGCGCGGAACTATGGTTACTTTTCATCCGGATAAAAGCATCTTTACCCAGACGATTGAGTATTCGTATGATACTATTGCTGGTCGTATGCGTGAATTGTCTTTTTTGAATAAAGGAATTACCATTACACTTACAGACAGAAGAGATGTAAATGATAAAGGCGAATTTGCCTCAGAAGTTTTTCATTCCAAAGAAGGATTAAAGGAATTTGTTCGTTTTTTAGATAAAGGAAGGGAAGCAATAATCTCTCATGTGATCAACATGGAGCTAGAAAAAGGAGAAGTTCCCGTTGAAGTGGCGTTGGTGTACAATACCAGTTATTCGGAAAATATATTTTCATACGTAAATAATATCAATACACACGAAGGAGGAACACATTTGCAAGGTTTCCGTATGGGATTAACGCGTACTTTGAAAAAATATGCAGACTCATCGGGTTTATTGGATAAATTAAAATTTGAAATCACTGGAGACGATTTCCGTGAAGGATTGACGGCTATTATTTCGGTAAAAGTTCAGGAACCACAGTTTGAAGGACAAACTAAAACAAAACTAGGAAACAGAGAAGTAGTTTCTCCGGTTTCTCAAGCGGTTGCCGAAATGTTAGAAAATTATTTGGAAGAAAATCCAAATGATGCTCGAATCATTGTGCAAAAGGTGATTTTGGCTGCTCAAGCGCGTCACGCTGCCAAGAAAGCGCGTGAGATGGTACAACGCAAAACCGTTCTAGGTGGTGGCGGTTTACCCGGAAAACTATCAGATTGTTCAGAACAAGATCCGGCAAAATGCGAAGTGTATCTTGTAGAGGGAGATTCGGCTGGCGGGACTGCTAAACAAGGAAGAGATAGAGCGTTTCAGGCGATTTTACCGTTGCGTGGTAAGATTTTGAATGTTGAAAAAGCAATGCATCACAAAGTTTTTGAAAACGAAGAGATTCGAAATATATTCACGGCTTTGGGAGTAACTATTGGAACCGAAGAAGATTCGAAAGCATTAAACCTAGAAAAATTGCGGTATCACAAAGTAATCATTATGTGTGATGCCGATGTTGATGGAAGTCACATTTCTACCTTAATATTAACGTTCTTTTTCCGTTTTATGAAAGAGCTAATCGAAGGCGGACACGTTTATATTGCTGCGCCACCTTTATATTTAGTGAAAAAAGGAAACAAAAAAGAATACGCTTGGAATGACGACCAACGCGATTTAGCAAACGAGAAAATGGGAGGAAGTGCTGCTATTCAACGTTATAAAGGACTTGGTGAAATGAATGCAGAGCAATTGTGGGAAACAACAATGGATCCTAGTTATAGAACGTTGCGCCAGGTAACTATTGACAGTCTTGCCGAAGCTGACCGAGTATTCTCCATGTTGATGGGCGATGAAGTGCCACCAAGAAGAGAGTTTATTGAGAAAAATGCCGTGTATGCTAAAATCGATGCGTAGCTAGCCCCGATTGCAGTGGAAATCCTTTTTGTTTTGTCACCCTAAGCGCAGTCGAAGGGCTTTTTACAAAACAAAAAGATTGGAACGCAAAGCGGGATTAGCTTAAAAATAAAGACACATAAACTAACAAACATATAAACTATAAACTAAAAAATGAAAGTTACAATTGTAGGAGCAGGAAACGTTGGTGCAACATGCGCCGATGCTATAGCTTACAGAAGAATTGCCAGCGAAATTGTGTTGGTAGATATTAGAGAAGGTTTTGCAGAAGGAAAAGCATTAGATATTACGCAAACGCAAACTACTTTAGGTTTTAATACCAAGGTCACAGGAAACACCAACGATTATGTTAAAACAGCGAATAGCGATGTCGTAGTAATCACATCTGGAATTCCGAGAAAACCCGGAATGACTCGTGAAGAATTAATTGGTATCAATGCTGGAATTGTAAAATTGGTGGCGGAAAGCTTGTTGCAACATTCACCGTATGCTATTTTTGTGATTGTTTCTAACCCTATGGACACTATGACATACCTAACTTTTAAATCTTTAGGTATACCAAAAAATAAAATTATAGGAATGGGCGGAACATTAGATAGTTCTCGTTTTAAAACGTATTTATCATTGGCGTTAGACAAACCTGCAAATGATATTCAGGGAATGGTTATTGGCGGACATGGCGATACAACCATGATTCCTTTAACGAGATTGGCTTCTTATAACGGAGTGCCGGTATCTCAATTTTTATCAGCTGTTGAATTAGAAAAAGTGGCAGCAGATACAATGGTTGGTGGTGCCACTTTGACCGGGTTATTAGGAACTTCAGCATGGTACGCTCCAGGTGCTTCTGTTTCTTATTTGGTGGATGCTATATTGAATGACCAAAAGAAAATGATTCCGTGTTCAGTATATTTGGAAGGTCAATATGGACAAGATGATATTTGTATTGGAGTTCCTTGCATTATAGGAAAAAATGGCGTTGAAGAGATTGTCGACATTAAATTAAACGAAGAAGAAAAAGCGAAGTTTGCCAAGAGTGCCGATGCTGTTAGAGCTATGAATGGCGATTTGAAAACCATACTGGGATAATGTTTAATATATATATTCACAAAAGACTGCATTTTTTGCAGTCTTTTTTTTGATATTAATCAATAAAATATTGGTTAATCACAGTTAGAATTATATATTTGCACGTTTCAAAAAAAACCGAAACTATGTAAACACAAAGGGTTGTTATTTAAACTCTTGTTATTCAAGTAGTTTTTGTGATTTTCTAAATCGATGTTATTCAACCAAAGAATTAATTAATTTCAATAATAATGCAGAATAAAGGACTAGTTAAATTTTTCGCAATTCTATTTGCATTGGTAAGTATTTACCAACTTTCTTTCACATTCGTGGCCAATAAAGTAAAAAACGATGCCAAAGTTTTTTCTAAAGGAAATCCTGAAAAAGAAGTTAAATATCTTGACTCTATTGGAAAAGAAAAAGTTTTCAGTTTAGGGTTTACGGATTTTAATTATAGTGAAGTAAAAGACAAACAAATCAATAAAGGTCTTGACCTTGAAGGAGGAATTAACGTTATTCTACAAATATCTGTAAAAGATGTATTGAAAGGACTTTCTAATAATTCTAAAAATCCAGTTTTCAATAAAGCGTTAGAAGATGCTACTAGAGATAGAGTGGGGAATCAAAGTTATTTGGATGCGTTTTATATTGCATTTGATAATGAGTCAAAAGGTGTTACCAAATTAGCTGCGCCAGATATTTTTGCGAATAGAAATTTACAAGGTGAAATTGATTTCAAGATGACTGATGCGCAAGTAAAAAAAGTCTTGACAAAAAAAGTTGATGAATCAGTTGAATCTGCATTTGGCGTGTTAAGAAAACGTATTGATAAGTTTGGTGTAACCCAACCAAATATTGCTAAATTAGGTCAAACAGGTAGAATATTGGTCGAATTACCGGGAGCTAAAGATGTTGACCGTATAAAAAAATTATTGCAAAGTACCGCACAATTAGAGTTTTGGGAAACTTATAAAGCAGAAGAATTAATGGGCTTTTTAGGTGCTGCAAACGAAGCTTTAAAAGCTACTATAAAAGCTGACGAAAAAGTTGCTGTGGTAAAACCAGCCGACTCGTTGACTAAATTATTGACCGATAAAGTTAAAGATTCAACGGCTGCCAAAAAAGGAAAAAATCCTTTATTTGATAAGTTTGTTTCTCAAGGCGGTGGTCCAATTTTAGTGGTGGCTTCTCCAAAAGATACTGCTGTAATTAATGGTTATTTGAAAAGACCAGAAATTCATAATCTATTACCAGCAGATAAGCGTTATGCCAAATTTGTTTGGGGAAAACCAGATGTTAAAGTTGACGAAAAAACCAAAAAACAAACAGAAACCGTTGGTTTGTATGCGCTAAAAGGAAACAGAGACAATATTGCTCCTATGAGCGGCGGTGTTATAGTGGATGCTACTGATACTTTTGACCAAATGGGTAAACCTGCAGTTTCTATGCAAATGAACGGTCAAGGTGCAAGAGTTTGGGAAGAAATAACAGGGAGAGCGTATACTCAAAAAAGCTATATTGCGATAGCTTTAGATAACATTGTATATTCTGCTCCAGGAGTTACTTCGGGACCTATAACTGGCGGAAGATCTGAAATCTCTGGAAGCTTTGATATAGCTGAAACAAAAGATTTAGCGAACGTATTAAGAGCGGGTAAATTGCCAGCCGCAGCTGAAATTGTGCAATCAGAAGTAGTTGGGCCATCTCTTGGACAAAAAGCAATCGATGCTGGTACAACATCTTCATTAGTAGGTTTTTTACTCGTATGCTTATGGATGGTTTTTTATTACGGAAGAGCAGGTTGGTATGCCAACGTAGCGCTTTTAGTTAACTTACTTTTCTTATTTGGAATTTTAGCTAGTTTAGGTGCGGTATTAACCTTACCAGGAATTGCTGGTATTGTACTAACATTAGGTACGGCAGTAGATGCCAATATCATCATATATGAAAGAGCAAAAGAAGAATTACGCGACGGGAAATCCCTTGCCGATGCCGTGAAAACTTCTTATGGTTGGAAAGGTGCCATGAGATCTATTATCGACGCTAACGTAACACACGTTTTGACTGGAGCTATCTTATTCATCTTTGGCACAGGACCAATACAAGGATTTGCTACTACTTTATTAATAGGTATTTTTACTTCGCTGTTTACTTCAATTTTCATCGCCAGAATATTTATTGATAGAGATATTGCAAAAAATGTCAATTTAACGTTTACTACTAATATAACTAAAAACTGGTTTACAGGTTTTCATTTTGATTTTATCGGAATTAAAAAATGGTCTTACTTAATTTCATCGGTAGTTATTATCGGAAGTTGTATTTCGTTTTATGTTAATGGTTTAGATGAAGGTGTTGATTTTGTTGGGGGAAGAACTTTCCAAGTAAAATTTGAAAAACCAGTAGAAACAACTCAAATATCAGAGGAACTATCGGCTGAATTTGGGACTGGCGTTGAAGCCAAAATATTCGGTGAAATTGACCAATTAAAAATTACCACTAAATATAAAATTAAAGAAGATGGCGTAGGCGTTGATAAGGAAGTAAATGAAAAATTATATAACGGTTTGAAAAAATATTTCAATCCAGGAATTACTTATGAAAAATTCATAAATACTTATGACGGAAAACAAGTAGGCGTTTTACAAGCCTCGAAAGTAGGTGCTGCGATTTCTGCGGATATAAAAACCAATTCATTTTGGGCGGTTTTAGGCGCCATGTTAGTTGTAGGATTATATCTTGTTATATCATTCCGTAAATGGCAATACTCCCTAGGGGCATTAGCGGCTGTGGTTCATGACGTTATCTTTGTATTGGGTGTTTATTCCATTTGCTATAAGTTTATGCCTTTCCATATGGAAATGGATCAACACTTTATTGCAGCAATCTTAACGGTTATTGGCTACTCGATGAACGATACGGTTATTGTATTTGACAGAATTAGAGAGTTCTTGGCAGGAGATAGAAAAGGTCACTTCAAAGATGTGGTAAATGCTTCTATTAATACCACATTATCAAGAACATTAAATACCTCGCTAACGATGATTATGGTATTATTAATCATGTTTATCTTTGGTGGAGAATCGATTAGAGGATTTATCTTCGCAATGTTAATAGGTATTATAGTGGGTACATATTCCTCGTTGTTTATTGCGACACCAGTTTTAGTAGATACCATGAGCAAAGAAGCTATTGAAGATATTGAAAAACGACACGGTAATTAATTATTGTCATTGAAAGTATTAAAAAAAAGGATTGTCAGTTTGACAATCCTTTTTTTTACTTGTATTTTTTACTTAGTCAACCCTTAAAAACGAATTAACAATTTGATTGTTAATAATTTGTGGTTAAAAACCATTGAAAACAGTACGGTTAAATCGCCAAAAAGTGTATATTTCGGTATAAAAAAGTGGCAATATGTTAGGAAAAATAAAACCAGATTCACAGCAAAATTTATTCAAGACAAGATTAACCGACTTGATAAACCTTGGTCATCCCTTGGTAAAATTAGCTGATGAGGTTTCTTGGGATAAAATGGAGTTGGAGTTCCAAAATTTATATTCAGAGCAAGGAAGACTCTGAATTCCTATTAGAAAAATTGCAGGATTATTGCTTTTGAAAGAGATTTTTAAAGAGAGCGATGAATCGGTTGTAGAACGTTGGATAGAGAATGCCTATTGGCAATATTTTACAGGAGAAGAATTTTTTCAAACCAAGCAACCCTTTGACCCGAGTGAGTTTGTTCATTTTAGAAAACGATTAAAAGAACAAGGGTTAGAATTTTTGTTAAGCCAAAGTGTAGCCCTACATCCAAAGGCAAAAAACGAAAAGGAAGTTCAAGTAGACACGACCGTTCAAGAGAAAAATATCACTTTTCCAACTGATGCCAAATTGGCTAAAAAAGTAATCGACAACTGTACAAAAATAGCTGAAAGAGAAGCAATAAAACAACGACAAACCTACAAGAGAGTAGCCAAACAACATCTTCGAGATTTTTATTTTGGGCATCATCCAAAACGCAAAAAGAGAGCTACAATGGCTCGAAAGAAATTACGAACTATTGGACAGAGAGTTGTTCGAGAATTAGAAAGAAAACTGCCAGAGCATCTTCAAAAACGATACGAATCTGAATTTAGTAATTGCAAAAAGGCACTCACTCAAGAGCGCAACAGCAAGGATAAAATTTACAGTTTGCACGAGCCACAAACAGCTTGTATTGCCAAGGGGAAAGCACACAAGGCATATGAGTTTGGTACAAAAGTGAGTGTTGTAAGAGGAAGGCAAACAGGAGTAATCACCGCAATAAAAAGATTTTCAGGCAATCCACACGATAGTAATACTTTGGAAGAATCATTAAATCAAAGTGAGCGCGTTAGAAAATATATTGGAGGAACAAGACCCAAAATAGTTACTACAGACAGAGGTTTTAGAGGAAAAACAAAAGTTGATGGAACACAAATATTAATCCCGAAAAACACAAAAGAAAGTTCACGATACAAACAAGAAGTTGCCAGAAAAAGATTTAGAGCAAGAGCAGCTATAGAACCAACAATATCTCACTTAAAAAGAAATCACGCTTTAGGATTAAACTTTCTCAAAGGTGTGGCTGGAGATATTCATAATGCACTTTTGGCAGGAATCGGGTACAATTTTAAGCTCCGATTCAACCAAATCAAGAAGAAAATTGTTTTTTGGCTTAATTATTTGTTCAACTTCTATCCTGAAAATAATACTCCTATTTTTGTGGAAATTAAAAAGAACGCTTTTTAAGGGTTAACTA
>NZ_JANXUG010000060.1 GCF_025352015.1 Flavobacterium sp. | reverse complement strand
AAAAAGTTTGTGTTGGAAAGTTACTTTTTGATAGCCGTTTTTTCGGCTGGCTTGATTTGTTGATGTTTCCATAGAATACTAAAAGTGTTTAATTTTTAGTCAACCTATTTTAGGACGATTCATGGGTTTATTCACAACCTGACGTTCTGCGGCTTCACGAAGTGGCGAACTTCGGAACACTAAACTGTCTATACGCACAATGTTTATTAGTTGCACAACTGTTTATATTCGCACGTCCCCCGCCATTTTTTTTAGGTGCTGTTAGCGGTTCGGTTTTTTAGTTCTATCTGTCTTTCGTTTCAAAATGATTTCTATTTAGTCCGTTGTATTTGCCACAAAAGTTAAAAAAGCAAGGAATAAAAATACTCCTGGAATGAAGAAAAGGGAATAAAAAATTACTTTCCAGATTAAAGACATTGTAGCCAAGTCTACGTTGACTCCACAAAGATGTGCTATTATCCCGAAGATAATTATTTCAATTAGAAAAATTGCTACGGCAAACACTACTAACATCAGAATTCGTAGCATTGGAGGCATAGGTTCTTTTTCAATGTTTTCTTTTTGTTGTTCTTCTGTTTTTGATTCTACTTTTTCGGATGTTTTATCAATTTTATTTTTTGTTTTCTTTTTAGAAAACATACCGTAGAATTGAGGAAATAGTCCAAGAACAGCAACAATTAATGCCCCTAATGCTATTAAATTCGATGTGTCCATTTTATAATTTGTCTGTCAATTCTTGTATAAGTTGTTGTTTCAATTTCTTTTTAATTTCTGGTGCTTCCATTTGTAAATATTCAAGTCCGACAAATGAATTTCCTTGTTTTCTGTTTTGTCTTGGTTCAATACTTTCAATGAGAATAGCCTCTAAAATGTCACCCAAATTTTGAATTGTAAAATCCTTGAATTTTACGTTTAAATTTAGTTTTGCGTCTTCCGTTACTGGGTAAAAACCAAACCAACTAAATCTGTCCCAACGTCCAGCAAGTCTGTCTGTGGTGTGGTCTTTTAGTCTTTTACCAAGTGGTTGTTCAATCGCTTGTCCAACGTAAACAGTTTCTCTGCTGTCGTGTAATAAATAAATTCCGATTTGGTCTTTAAAATTTACTTCGGTCGCACCGATTTGTTGAATGCCTAACAAGTCCGGTTGTGATTTCCAGTGAACAAGATTTCTGTTCCAATAAATTCCGAAAGCATTTATTATTTTGTGAGTGTCTTTCGTTACAATTTTGTCGTTTACAATTTCAGGTTCGCTTTCGTCTGTGTCGTTGTCGTCTGTTTGATTTAAATACTTGCGTAAAATGTAATAGCCTTTAGCTGTTTTCGCAAAGATTGATTTTTCTTTCTTCGTGTTAATGTCAGTTGTCAAGTTTGCACTTACTGTGTCTTGAGGTGTCGCACCAAGTGCTTTTCTGTAACCTCTTTCAGCAATAAGTTCGGCAATTTCTGTATAATGAAGTTGCTTTTTTTCTTCATTCAATACTTTTTCAATTGCTTCTTTCCATTTTAAATCTGCCATATTTTCTATCTATTAATGTTGTTTATGTGTGTCGTCCTAAACTGACGCACAACTTACTTATAGGCGAAACAAACGTTCGTATATACACCCAAAATTGGGTAGATTGGCGAAGGTTTGTTTCGCATTATATATTTCAAGTGTAATATTTTTATTCTTACAAATCGTCAAAAGGGCTTTATATTTGTTGAATCCATTTTGTAATTACTTGCTTGTAAACGCAATGCGTTTAGCTCTAAAAGTTTAAACACTATTTGGGGGCATTGTTATGATGGGGCTTTTTTACAAATCTAAAAAATCTAAAATTCTAAACCTGAATCACACCCAGATTAAATTTCTTTTCAATAGGCGCATGATTGGCAGCTTCAATCCCCATAGAAATCCAGGTTCGAGTTTCCAGCGGGTCGATAATAGCGTCAGTCCATAATCTTGCCGCTGCATAGTACGGGGAGACTTGCGCGTCGTAACGTGTTTTTATTTTATCAAACAGTTCTTGTTCTACTTTTTCGTTTACGGTTTCGCCTTTTGCTTTTAATGAGGAGGCTTCTATTTGTGCTAGTACTTTTGCAGCTTGCGTTCCGCCCATAACAGCGAGTTCTGCACTAGGCCAAGCCACTATTAATCTTGGGTCATACGCTTTTCCGCACATGGCATAATTTCCTGCGCCATAGGAATTACCTACAATTACAGTAAATTTTGGCACCACCGAATTGGAAACCGCATTCACCATCTTGGCACCATCTTTAATAATTCCTCCATGTTCTGATTTTGAACCTACCATAAATCCGGTTACGTCTTGCACAAAAACCAAAGGGATTTTCTTTTGGTTGCAATTGGCAATAAAACGTGTGGCTTTATCAGCAGAATCAGAATAAATTACACCACCAAACTGGATTTCTCCCTTTTTGGTTTTAGAAACTATTCTTTGATTTGCTACGATTCCGACCGCCCAACCGTCGATTCTGGCATAGCTGGTAATGATTGATTTTCCGTAATCTTCTTTGTACATATCCATTTCTGAATTATCAACAAGTCGTTTGATAATTTCTATCATATCGTATTGTTCTGTTCTTGCTTTGGGTAAAATACCATAAATTTCTTTTTCATCCAAGGCTGGTTTTTGAGGTGTTGCTCTGTTAAAACCTGCTTTTTCGTAATCGCCAATTTTGCCGACAATACTTTTTATTCTATTCAAAGCGTCTGCATCATCTTTAGCTTTATAATCGGTTACACCCGATATTTCGCAGTGCGTTGTTGCGCCACCAAGTGTTTCGTTGTCGATGTTTTCGCCAATGGCTGCTTTAACTAAATAACTTCCTGCCAAGAAAATACTGCCAGTTTTATCTACAATCATTGCTTCATCGCTCATTATCGGAAGATAGGCTCCACCAGCAACACAACTTCCCATCACGGCAGCAATTTGGCTAATTCCCATACTACTCATAATAGCATTGTTTCTAAAAATTCTTCCAAAGTGTTCTTTATCGGGAAAAATTTCATCTTGCAGGGGTAAATAAACTCCGGCAGAATCGACCAAATAAATTATCGGCAACCTATTTTCCATAGCAATTTCTTGCGCACGCAGGTTTTTTTTTCCGGTAATAGGAAACCATGCGCCTGCTTTTACTGTGGCATCATTGGCAACTACGATACATTGTTTACCTTTTATATATCCAACCTTAATAATTACACCGCCCGATGGGCAACCACCGTGTTCCTTGTACATTTCATCGCCTACAAAAGCTCCAATTTCGATATTTTTTGCTTTAGCATCAAGCAAATAATCGATGCGTTCACGAGCCGTCATTTTACCTTCGGCGTGCAATTTTTCGATACGTTTTTCGCCGCCACCAATTTTTACTTTGGCGAAGCGTTGTTTTAAATCGGAAAGTAAAAGTTTGTTGTGATCCTCGTTTTTATTGAAGTTGATATCCATTATAAAATATACTTTTTATTTTGTGATTGCGTGCTAAAATACGAAAACGTTTTTAATAAGATAATTTCCGTTTATTTGAATTTGTAAATGAATAAGAAAATGACATATTTTTGATGAGTTAATATTCACTTAACATTAGAAAAATACATTTGTCTCAAATAAATAGAAAAAGTAATGACTCTTAACAATATTTTCCAGTTTTTAGTTCCTAAAGATAAAAAGTTTTTTCCGCTTTTTGATCAAGCATCTTATAATCTTACGCTGTTGGCCGAAACACTTCATGAAGCAGTTAATGTTCCAAAAAATGAAAGAGAGGAATACTTTAGAAAAATTGAAGAACTAGAGGCAGAAATTGAGGAGATTACCCATAAAACGCACTTAGAATTGAGTAAAAATTTTATTACCCCTTTTGATAGAGAAGACATTCATTCGTTAATAAAAGCTATAGATAACGTTGCCGATAATATGCATGGCGCAGCAAGCAGAATGCGTTTATATCAGGTCGAAAAAATCACAAAATCTATACGTAAGTTAACAGAAATTAATTTAGAAGCCTGTCAATTAATTGGCATTGGCATCAAAGAATTGAAAGTAATGAATCACAAAGCGATAAAAGAAACCTGTAAAAAAATTAATAAGCTGGAGAGCAAAGCCGATTCGGTTTTTGATAAAGCAGTGGCAGATATTTTTGAAAATGAGGTAGATGCAAAAAACATTATTAAGTACAAAGAAGTACTTTCTGCCCTTGAAATGGCATCGGATAAATGTAAAAGTGTTTCCAACGTAATGGAACAAATTTCAGTTAAACACTCATAAAAGCAATCCATTAGGAAATTATGACATTACTAATTGTAATTATAGTCCTGGCTTTAGTCTTTGATTATATAAATGGTTTTCATGATGCGGCAAATTCGATAGCCACTATTGTTGCAACAAAAGTGTTGACGCCTTTTCAGGCTGTACTTTGGGCAGCATTTTTCAATTTTCTAGCGTATTGGGTTTTTGGGTTTGGAGTAGCCGATACGGTTGCGAAAACCGCAAAAACAGACAGTATAAATTTAACAGTAATATTATCAGGAGTTATTGCTGCTATTATTTGGAATTTAATTACATGGTGGAAAGGAATTCCTTCGTCGTCTTCGCATACCTTAATTGGTGGTTTTGCTGGAGCGGCTATTGCTCATGCGATTTCTGTTCACGGCTTTTCTGATTATTTTGTTGTAGAGGATGGAGTGCAGCTTACAAAACATTGGTACAATATTGTAAATTGGTACAAACCGGGAGAAAACGGAAGCTTGCCTTCGGGAGTTTCGGTAATTATTGCTTTTATTGTTTTGGCTCCGCTATTAGGAATGATAATTTCCTATTTTATATCACTTTGGTTGATGTATTCTTCCCGTAAAAACAGTTTGCCAAAAATTTTGACTGTAGTTTTAATGTTGTTAGTGCTATGGTTTTTATCCAAAGTATTGGTTGGTTATGAGAACATCAAAAAGCCACGATTTGAAAGCCCTTTTTGGAGTGTGATTTGCGAACCATCCAATATTAAGTGGTCGTTAGTGGCGATTATCTTTTACAGTGTTGCACTATTTAATTTAGTATTTAGTAGTTTGTCAACATCAAAGGCTGAAAAAGTATTAAAAAAAATGCAATTACTATCTTCTGCCTCTTTTAGTTTAGGTCACGGTGGTAACGACTCACAAAAGGTTATGGGAATCATTGCCGCAGCTGTTGCCGTTTACTTAAACACACATCCGCATGCCAATATGTCTATGGGTTGGCTGGATTTGAATGTAGTTTTACCATCAGATAAAAACGGTGTAAAAATTGACGGTCAAATGCCTTCATGGATTCCGTTGGCTTGCTACAGTGCCATTGCTTTAGGAACGTTGAGTGGTGGTTGGAAAATTATTAAAACAATGGGTTCTAAAATTACGAAAGTAACCGCATATGAGGGCGTTGTTGCAGAATCGGCAGGTGCGTTAACCTTGTTTATTACAGAACATTTCAAAATTCCAGTATCAACAACACATACTATTACGGGTTCAATTATTGGCGTGGGAGTGACAAAAAGAGTTTCAGCAGTTCGATGGGGAGTTACCGTTAAACTTTTATGGGCTTGGATATTTACCATCCCAGTTTCAGCGCTGATAGCTGCATTAATTTATTACCTATTAAAGTTTTTTATGTAAAAACTAGTAGTAAGACTTTAGGACTTCTTCTTTTTTAGTGGAGTTTTATTTTTCTTTTGATGCTACTTTTCCTTTTTATAGTATGTTGAAACCATTTTGAAAATAGTAAGTTTTTCGTTTAAATGAAAACTTAACATTGGCGAACTGAATTAAACGGTATCTTTGTTATAATAAAATTTACGTTAAATTAATTTTAAGTGTAAACAAAACAAAAAATTATGATTAATAAAAAATCAATTACCGAAGAAGAGCCAAACCTTGAAGATAAAGTTAATGGGGCAACAGAAACTATAGCTGTAATAAAACCAGTAACTCGTACAAGAACCAGAACTGCAAAACCAGCATTAAATGCGGAAGTTAAATCAGAAGCAATTTTAGATGAGCCTATAGTTGTAAGTAAAGGAAAAGTAGCTGCTATGAAAGATTCAGACAAAGAAAAATCTAAAAAAGAGAA
>NZ_JANXUG010000032.1 GCF_025352015.1 Flavobacterium sp. | reverse complement strand
TAGTGTATTGTTGCTCTTGAAATGTTATACTTCTTGGATGCGAAGTTAGCAGAAATTTGACCATTATTGATTTGGTCAATGACAAAAAGTTTGTGCTCGAAAGTTACTTTTTGATAGCCGTTTTTTCGGCTGGCTTGATTTGTTGTTGTTTCCATAGGATACTAAAAGTGTTTAATTTTTAGTCAACCTATTTTAGGACGATTCAGCTCATAAAACAGAGTTCAAAAGTGGAAACTTACCGTTTCCACTTTTTTTGTTTTTTATTCTTTTGTTTACTTCAAAACACATCATTTTCGTAGGGTAAGATTGGTATGTTTTTTTCACCACAAACATTTTTTATTTTATTTTTTCTACAAAAATCGGGCAACATCAGACCATTTCAAAGTATTTTAATAAAGTAGCTGGTATAGTTTGCGCCTAATATTCCCTATAAATCTGTTTTTTTTAAACTCAAAAAACTATTTTTATTTTATCCAAAAAAAAGGTACCAATCTTACCCTAAATTTATTTTCACTCTTTTACATTCCGTTGCTTTTTCGTACTATTGTAAACGTTTTCAAAGTGCGAGAAAAATAACTCGCAATAACAATCCCTTTTATTGTGCTTTTTGAATTGTGCCTACACTGTAGACACAATTCAAATACAGTTTTATAAATCTGTAATTAGCTAATAATAAAGGATTAAGAAAACATAATTTACACAAACAATAAAAATTACAATACCTAATAAATGGCAATCAAAAAATCAGAATTATATAGCTCACTTTGGGAAAGTTGCAACCAGTTAAGATCTAAAGGCGGAATGGATGCTTCCCAATACAAAGATTATGTATTGACAATGCTTTTTGTGAAATATGTATCTGATAAATATGCAAACAAAACCAACAGCTTAATAGAAATTCCTCAAGGAGCAACTTTTGAAGATTTAGTAATATTAAAAGGGAAACCAGATATTGGAGAACAAATCAATAAAAAAATCCTAATACCACTTTTTGCAGCCAATGGATTAGAAGGTTCAATGGAATTAGTTGATTTTGATGATGATGATAAACTAGGAAGCGGAAACGATAAAATAGAATTGCTTTCGGGCTTAATTGCAATTTTTGAAAATCCTGCACTTAATTTCAAAAACAACCGTGCCGAAGACGATGATATTCTTGGTGATGCCTATGAATTTTTAATGCGACACTTCGCAACAGAAAGCGGAAAAAGCAAAGGACAATTCTATACACCATCGGAAGTATCTCGAATAATGGCTAAAATTATAGATGTTCACAAAGCCGATAAACCTTCATTTACAGTATATGATCCAACGTGTGGTTCGGGTTCATTATTATTAAAAGTAGTTGACGAAGCCCCAAAAGGGCTGACTATTTATGGTCAAGAAAAAGATAATGCAACCAAAGGTTTGGCTATTATGAATATGTGGCTACACGGTAACCCAGAAGCCAATATTCAAAGTAAAAACACAATAACATCGCCACAATTTAAAGAACAAGATAAATCATTGAGAAGATTTGATTTTGTAGTGGCAAATCCACCATTTTCAGTAAAAAATTGGAATAGTGGTATTTCAGCAATGAATGATGAATACAACCGTTTTCGTGGCTACGGAATTCCACCAGAAAAAAATGGAGATTATGCTTTCCTACTTCACATTATAGCATCTTTAAAAAGCACAGGAAAAGGAGCAATTATTTTGCCTCACGGAGTATTGTTTAGAGGAAATGCCGAAGCCGAAATTCGTAAAAATATCATCGAAAGAAAATATATCAAAGGCATTGTTGGTTTACCTGCCAACTTGTTTTATGGTACTGGAATTCCTGCTTGTCTAATCGTGATTGACAAAGAAAACACCGAGAGCAGAAAGGGTATTTTTATGATTGATGCTTCCAAAGGATATATCAAAGACGGTAACAAAAACCGTTTACGAGAACAAGACATTCACAAAATTGTAGATGTGTTTAACAATCAAAAAGAAGTTTCAAAGTTCTCACGTTTTGTTAAATTCGAAGAAATAGAAAAAAACGAATACAATCTAAACATTCCTCGTTACATCGACACACAGGAAGCCGAAGATATTCAAGACCTTTTTGCGCACTTAAATGGAGGTATTCCAAATCGTGACATAGCAGAACTACAACCATTTTGGGAAGTATATCCCAATTTGCAAAAAGCGCTATTCAAAAAGTATTCAGATAACTATGTACAATTAATCATTGACCATTCCGTAATAAAAGAAACCATTTTTTCACACCCAGAGTTCAAGTCATACAGCGAACTACTCGAAAAAACCTATGACATTTGGAAAGACAAAATCTATACATCTTTAACCGATATAACCAGCGAAACAGCACCCAAAAAATTCATAAATAAGCTTTCAGAAGCATTGTTAAATGACTATAAAGGCAAAGCATTAGTAGATAACTATACTATTTACCAACAGCTTTTAGACTATTGGAACGAAACAATGAAAGATGATGTGTATATGGTCGTTGAAGATGGTTGGAATGCTAAAGTTCGTAGAGTTATTGAAAAAAATGCCAAAGGCAAAGAAGTAGACAAGGGTTGGACTTGCGATTTAATTCCAAAAGAGTTTGTTATAAATAGATACCTAACTAGAGAACAATTGGCAGTACAAATAAAACAAGCTGAATTAGAACTAAC
>NZ_JANXUG010000018.1 GCF_025352015.1 Flavobacterium sp. | reverse complement strand
ATTTAATTCCGATATTTGTGCTAAAATGGTATCTTTCATAAAACAAAGATAATAAATATATTCTTTAGACTAAAGCCATAATTTTTACTTTTTTTTGTTTGATTAAAACCTTCAGAAATAGCGTTTTTTTTGAACTATTTCATGAATTTTAAATTTATATTTGTAAATATTGTACAACTAATGACAACGCAACAACTCATCCAACAAATTCGAAAAAAAAAATCTTTTTTATGCATTGGACTTGATGTAGATTTAACCAAAATACCGCAGCATTTATTAAAGTTAGAAGATTCCATTTTTGAATTCAATAAAGCAATAATTGACGCAACACATGAGTTGTGTGTAGCTTATAAACCCAATACAGCGTTTTACGAAGCTTATGGTTTAAAAGGCTGGCAAGCACTTCATAAAACCATCAATTATCTTGACGAAAACCATCCAGATATTTTTACTATCGCCGATGCCAAACGCGGTGATATAGGAAACACATCAGACCGGTATGCTAAAGCGTTTTTTGAAGATTTGAATTTTGATGCTATTACCGTGACGCCATACATGGGCAAAGATTCGGTGGAACCTTTTTTAGCCTATAAAAACAAACACACCATACTTTTAGCCTTAACTTCTAATGAAGGTGCTTTTGATTTTCAAAATAAAAATATAAACGGAAAAAAATTATACAGAAGTGTCATTGAAACTTCCATTAAATGGAAAAATTCTGAAAACCTGATGTTTGTTGTGGGAGCTACAAAAGCGAAGTTTTTTACAGAAGTTCGAAAATTGGCACCCGAAAATTTTCTTTTAGTCCCAGGAGTTGGAGCCCAAGGAGGTTCACTTGCAGAGGTATGCAAGCACGGAATGACAAAGGATGTTGGTCTTTTGATTAATTCGTCACGTGCAATTATTTATGCATCCAATGGGACTGATTTTGCAGAAAAGGCGCGGGGAGAAGCAGTAAAAATTCAGCTAGAAATGGAACAAATTTTAAATCAAAAAAAAATCTTTTGACCGTTGTGTAATGTTGCACACTTGTTACGATTATAAAATGAAAATATTTAAAGATCAAATAGGTACTTCTCACACTTTTGAAAACACACCTAAAAGAATAGTTTCGCTGGTGCCATCTCAAACGGAATTACTATATGATTTGGGTTTAGAAGATAGTATCGTTGGCATAACAAAATTCTGCGTACATCCGTTTCATTTCAAATCAATCAAGAAGAGTATTGGCGGAACAAAAAAAGTAAATTTTGAAAAAATTCGGTTGTTGCATCCTGATATTATCATTGCCAATAAAGAGGAAAACACTAAAGAAATTGTTGAAGAATTAGCTAAAATTTATCCAGTTTGGGTTACAAATATTATTACGTTAGAAGATAATGTGAAAATGATTGAAGACTTCGGTCAACTTTTTGATAAAAGAACCGAAGCGCAAAAATGGTTAGATAAAATTTGCTTCGCTCAAAATGATTTTTTAATTTTTATAAAAGATAAAGCCTTTCAAAAAGTAGCCTATTTTATTTGGGCAAATCCCTATATGGTTGCAGGTAATAACACTTACATCAACGAACTATTGAAATTAAACAAATTTCAAAACATCTATGAAAATTGTGAAGACCGTTACCCTGAAATAGGGAATGATAAAATACCATTTTACAGCAACTGTGATTTGGTTTTACTTTCATCTGAACCTTTCACTTTTCGCAATGAACACGCTCTTGAAATAGGAAGATTTATGCATCATGCCAAAACAGTTTTTGTGGATGGTCAAATGTTTTCGTGGTATGGAACAAGGCTTGTAAAAGCTTTTGCATATTTCAAAAAACTTCATCAAAAAATTGCATAAAAAAATCCGATGTTATGAGAACACCGGATTTTAAAACTAACTAACCCCAACCAAATAATAAAAAACCAAATTTATTACATTACAAATGTACGTAGTGCTTTTAAGTTATTGTGTTAAGGTTATGTTATTCTTATGTTATTGATTTCTAAAAATTTAACTTATAGTTAAGACTATTTTTTGTCTTGTTTAGCGAAAACTTTTTTTAACAAATTTGAAGTTCTAGAATTCAGATTATTTCGAATATCTTTTTCCTCTAAAGCAATCATTTTAAAAACACCTTCCAATGCTTTATTGGTAGTGTAATCAGTTAAATCAGGATTGACTTTGCCCATTAAAGGAATGCTATTATATTTTTTTATTATCGAGTTCCACACTCTATCGGCACCCACTTTAGCAAAAGATGCCTGAATTATAGGATTAAATTTGGCATACAAAGGAGTCGTCGTAGAAGATTTTAAATAATCAGTTGCAGCATTTTCGTTGCCCATCAAAATATTTTTAGCATCAGTAAAACTCATGTTTTTCACAGCATCTACAAAAATAGGAGTGGATTCTTTTACGGCATTTTCGGCAGCGCGATTCAGCATAAGAATTCCTTCATCTGCCAATGAACTTAAGCCTAATGTTCGCAAAGTATTGTCTACTTTTTGCAATTCTTCTGGTAACATAATTTTTACTAAATCATTTTTATAAAAACCATCAACAGCAGTTAATTTGGTTACTTGTTTTTGAATTCCGTTATTCAAGGCTTCTTTCAATCCATTAGAGATATCGATTGAAGATAGAATTTTAGTGCTAGTTGGAATTTTGGTAGGAATGTTTTTTTTGATTTGATCCAAAACTTTTATTTGAGAAAATCCTAAAAGAGGTAGAAATACTAGAAGCGCTAATTTTATTTTCATGATTTTTTATTTTATTTACGTAATTATCAAAAATAAAGCCAAAAACAGTTTAAGAGAAAACTACTGTTTTATTGTTGTACACCATTATTTTTCGTTCAGCGTGCAATTTTATCGCTCTTGCCAAAACCGTTCGTTCTAAATCTCGACCTTTAATTATAAAGTCCTCTATCGAATGGCTATGTGTAACTCGAGTGATATCTTGCTCAATAATGGGTCCTTCGTCTAACTCCGCTGTAACATAATGACTTGTCGCCCCTATAATTTTTACCCCACTATTAAAGGCAGAATGATAAGGTTTGGCACCAGGGAAAGCAGGTAGAAATGAGTGATGAATATTAATGATTTTATTTTTGAATTGTTCGATAAGATTTGGAGTTACAATTTGCATATACCTAGCCAAAACTATAAAATCAATACTGTATGCATCTAGAATTTCAAGTTGTTTCTTTTCTCCTTCCTGTTTAATCTCTTTGGTAAAAGGAACATGATAAAACGGAATCTCAAAACGGTTGGCAATAGGTCTTAAATCTTCGTGATTACTTATGATTAAAGGGATTTCTACATGAAGTTCTCCTGTACTATAGCGAGATAAAATATCGTATAAGCAATGGTCATATTTTGAAACAAATAGCGCCATATTTGGTTTACTTTGTTTTAAATGTATCGTCCAATACATAGCGAAAGGAAGCACTAGATTTTGTTCAAAATTGTCTTTTATTGTTTCCAAATCAAAATTATCAGTAGCAAATTCGCACTCCAATCGCATGAAAAAAACATCTTGGTCACTATCTACATGTTGATCAAGATAAACAATATTTCCCCCAATAGCTGCAATATAATTAGTCACTGCGGCAATAATTCCTTTTTGATCTTTACAGTAAATGAGAATGATTATTTTTTTCATTAAGTTCAAAATTTTAGTTCCGAATTTGTTACTTATTGTTTTCAAAACTACAGTATTTTTTCATTAATAAAAGCCTGTAGAATATTTTTATGTTTTCTACGAAATCGTTGTACCAATTTTTATTAATTGTGTAAATTGCGGCACTTAAATTATCACATCCTTAAAATGGAAGCACAAACGCCCTATATTCCTAGAAATAAAGTAAGAATTGTTACAGCTGCATCGCTATTTGATGGCCATGATGCAGCTATTAATATAATGAGAAGAATTATTCAAGCAACAGGTGTTGAAGTGATACATCTTGGTCATGATAGAAGCGTTCAAGAGGTAGTAAATACTGCTATTCAAGAGGATGCAAATGCTATTGCAATGACTTCCTATCAAGGTGGTCACAACGAATATTTTAAATATATGTATGATTTGCTCAAAGAAAAAGGAGCAGGACATATCAAGATTTTTGGTGGTGGTGGTGGTGTAATTTTACCTTCTGAAATTGCAGAATTGCAAGAATATGGAATCGAACGAATTTATTCCCCAGATGACGGTCGTGCAATGGGTTTACAAGGAATGATTAACGATTTAGTACAGCGTTCTGATTATCCTGTTGGCGATAAATTGACAGATGAATTAGCCCAAATTGAAGATAAAAATCCAATAGCCATTGCTCGATTAATTTCGGCGGCCGAGAATTTTCCAGAAATTGCAAAATCCGCTTTTGAAACTATTCACAAGAAAAACAAAACTTCTAAAATTCCAGTTTTAGGTATCACAGGAACTGGCGGATCTGGAAAATCATCTTTGGTAGATGAATTGGTTCGCAGATTTTTAATTGATTTTCCAACAAAAACTATTGGATTAATTTCGGTAGATCCTTCAAAACGAAAAACGGGTGGAGCACTTTTAGGCGATAGAATTCGAATGAATGCTATCAATAATACGAGAGTTTACATGCGTTCGTTGGCAACCCGTCAATCAAATTTGGCTTTGTCAAAATATGTAAATGAGGCGATAGAAGTTTTGAAAGCTGCCAAATACGATATTATCATTCTTGAAACTTCAGGGATTGGACAATCCGATACAGAAATCATGGATCATTCCGATGTTTCATTATATGTAATGACGCCCGAATTTGGAGCTGCAACGCAATTGGAAAAAATCGATATGTTAGATTTTGCCGATTTGGTTGCTTTAAATAAATTTGATAAACGTGGTGCATTAGATGCTATTCGAGATGTAAAAAAACAATACCAACGCAATCATAATCTATGGGACGAAAATACTGATTCAATGCCAATTTTCGGAACCATCGCTTCACAATTTAATGATCCTGGGATGAATACGCTCTACAAAGCTATTATGGATAAAATTGTAGAGAAAACAGGAGCTGATTTAAAATCGACATTCCAAATCACGCGTGAAATGAGTGAGAAAATTTTCGTGATTCCACCTCACAGAACACGTTATTTATCTGAAATTGCTGAAAATAATAGAAAATATGACGAAACTGCTTTGACACAAGTCGAAGTAGCCCAAAAATTATATGGAATTTATAAAACCATTGAAACGGTTTTTGGAAGTAAACCCAAATTGACGAAAGCTGGAATTGAAGAAACTATTTTAGAGTCAAAAGATGATAATAGAAATGAATTCTTGAATCTTTTAGTAAAAGAATTCGACCGTATAAAAATGAATTTAGATCCCTATAATTGGGAAGTAATTTTAAATTGGAAAGAAAAAGTAAACAACTATAAAAATCCGTTTTACAGCTTTAAAGTTCGGGATAAGGAAATCAAGATCGCAACGCATATGGAGAGTTTATCACATACTCAAATTCCGAAAATTTCATTGCCAAAATACCAAGCCTGGGGCGATATTTTAAAATGGAATTTACAAGAAAATGTTCCCGGAGAATTTCCATTTGCTTCAGGATTATATCCATTTAAACGTGAAGGTGAAGATCCAAGTCGAATGTTTGCTGGCGAAGGCGGACCAGAACGTACCAATAAACGTTTTCATTATGTTTCTGCTGGATTACCCGCCAAACGACTTTCGACGGCTTTTGATAGTGTGACTTTGTATGGAAATGATCCTCACATTCGTCCTGATATTTACGGTAAAATTGGCAATGCTGGAGTATCGATTTGTTGTTTAGATGATGCTAAAAAATTATATTCTGGTTTCGATTTAAGTCATCCGTTAACTTCGGTTTCAATGACAATCAATGGACCAGCACCAATGTTACTTGGTTTTTTTATGAATGCAGCCATAGATCAAAATTGTGAAAAATACATTATTGAGTATAATCTTCAAGTAGAAGTTGAAGAAAAAATCAGCGAAATTTATAAGAAAAAAGCAACTATCCGTCCAACATACCAAGGCGATTTACCAGAAGGAAATAATGGTTTAGGATTAATGTTACTGGGAGTAACAGGCAATCAAGTTTTACTTTTGGATGTTTATAATGACATTAAAATTAAAACATTAACCCAAGTTCGTGGCACAGTTCAAGCCGATATTTTAAAAGAAGATCAAGCGCAAAACACCTGTATTTTTTCTACCGAATTTGCATTGCGATTGATGGGCGATGTTCAGGAATATTTTATCAAACAAAATGTTCGTAATTTTTATTCGGTTTCCATATCAGGATATCACATTGCCGAAGCTGGAGCAAATCCTATTACGCAGTTGGCGTTTACACTTTCTAATGGTTTCACTTACGTGGAATATTATTTAAGTCGTGGCATGAACATTAACGATTTTGGACCTAATTTATCATTCTTTTTCTCAAACGGAATCGATCCAGAATATGCAGTAATTGGTCGTGTAGCGCGTAAAATTTGGGCGAAAGCCATGAAGAATAAGTACGGTGCCAACGAAAGAGCACAAATGTTGAAATATCATATTCAAACTTCGGGTCGGTCACTTCATGCTCAAGAAATTGATTTTAATGACATTCGTACCACTTTACAAGCATTGTATGCTATTTATGACAACTGTAACTCATTGCATACCAATGCTTATGATGAAGCAATTACAACTCCAACCGAAGAATCTGTGCGTCGAGCTATGGCAATTCAGTTGATTATAAATAAAGAGTTAGGTTTGGCGAAAAACGAAAACCCAATTCAAGGTTCGTTCATAATCGAAGAATTAACCGATTTAGTTGAAGATGCTGTTTTACAAGAATTCGACAGAATCACAGAGCGTGGCGGCGTTCTTGGTGCGATGGAAACCATGTATCAACGTTCTAAAATTCAAGAAGAATCGTTGTATTATGAAACCTTAAAACACAGTGGAGAATTTCCTATTATTGGTGTAAATACATTCTTGAGTTCTAAAGGTTCGCCAACTGTAATTCCATCAGAAGTAATTCGTGCCACCGAAGAAGAGAAACAATATCAAATTGATATGTTGATCAATTTACAAAAATCAAGTGCGGTTAAAGTTGGCGAACAAATAGAATTATTGCAATCGGCAGCCATTAAAAATGAAAACCTTTTTGAATTTCTAATGGAAGCTACAAAAGTGTGCTCGTTAGGACAAATCACAAATGGATTGTTTGAGGTTGGTGGGCAGTATAGAAGGAATATGTAAGTTTTTAACTAACCAAAAAGGTTTTATTCCTTTTTAGGTTGTATCAGAATATTGCTTTCAGTATATTTTTTCAAAATGGCTTTACGTAATAAAATGCGCGCCGCTTTCTTGGCCTTTGCTTTATCTTGAGCCTTATGAAGTTTGTCGTTATGTGCTTGGATGTTTTTTTCGTTGTTTCTTCCCATGGTTCAAAAGTACGTATTTTTGGTAAAACAAAACCTCGGTACAATTTGTGAACACAAAACACACATAAATAATTATTAAATATCGAAATGATGAAAAAAATCATAATAGCATTTGCTTTTTTCGGAATCATGTTGCTAAACAGTTGCACTACAAACAATGATAGCAATGTCAAAAACAACAATGAAGTGTTTGAATATTCCAATATTAACTTTTTTCCAAACGATTACACCGTTTTATTAACCTATCCTCATACAATTCCAAATTCTAGTATGGTTTTAGTCTACAGATTATCGGGAACTTTTCAAGGTACTGACATTTGGAAATTGCTGCCAGAAAGTTATTATCTAAATAATGGTGCGTTAGATTTTAGATATAATTTTGATTTTACTAGGTATAATGCTCAACTAAAAATGGAAGATTTTGATTTAGCTTCTGTCAACAATGGGTTTAAACTCAATCAAACCTTTAGAGTTGTTGTGCTACCTTCTTACAATTTTAAGACAAGCAACACTATAATTTATAAAAACTATAAATCGGTCATACATTTATTTAATATTGATGAAAGTAAGTGCTCCAAAATGTAGTAAAATAGTTGAAACTTATTATAAAAGCGAACAAGAATCCGCTTTTTTTGTCGTAAATTCTACAAGTAAACAAGTCATAAAAAAGAATTAAAACCATAAGTAAATCAGGTGTAAATCTATTTATTTACATTATTTTTGTACTGCTTTTTAAAAAATTATTCCACCTCATGGAAAAAAAAATATTATCTATTTTATTTTCAACACGATTAATGGCAATTTTATTTCTTGGTTTTGCAGTTGCAATGGCAGCTGGAACATTTATAGAAAGTAAATACAATACAGATACAGCCAAAATTTGGATTTATAATGCTTGGTGGTTTGAAGCAATATTGTTGTTATTCATAATTAATTTTGTGGGAAACATAAAGCGTTATCAATTATATAAAAAAGAGAAATGGGCAACATTACTACAACATTTGTCTTTTATTCTTATTATTTTGGGAGCTTTTATTACTAGATACATTAGCTATGAAGGGATGATGCCCATTCGTGAAGGGGTAACTTCTAATCAGTTTTTCTCTGAAAAAAATTATTTAAATGTATTTGTTGACGGTAACTATCATGGTAAAACGATGCGTAGGATTTTTGAAAAACCATTATTACTATCACCTGTCACCAATAATAATTTTTCTATCAGTGACAAGTTTGATGAAACCCCTTTTGAAATCAAATATAAAAATTTTGTTCTCGATGCAAAAGAAACTGTCATAGCACGTGAAAATGGTGAAACTTTTTTAAAATTAGTGGAATCGGGAGACGGAACACGCCATGAGCACTTACTGAAAGAAGGAGAAATTCAAAATATACATAATGTACTGTTTGCTGTAAACAATCTAACAAAAGGCGCCATAAATATTAGTACAAAAACCAATACAATAACAGCTCCGTTTGATGGACAATTCATGCGAATGGCTGATAAATTCAAGGGCTCGGTAAAAAAAGATTCGTTGCAATCCTTAATGTATCGATCTTTATATAACTTGGGCGGCACACAATTTGTTTTTCCAGATCAACCTAAAATTGGTTACAAATCATACAAACCAAGCGGTAATTTTAGAGCAAAAAATGGAGAAGACGCCATAACTTTAATCATAAAATCAAACAATACTGAAAAAGAAGTGACACTTATTGGCGCTCATGGGAAACAAGGTGAACCTAAAATTGTTAAAATTGGAAATTTGGAATTCACATTAACGTACGGAAGTAAAGTATACAACTTACCTTTTGGATTAAAACTCAATGATTTTATTGCCAAAAAATATCCAGGAACAGAAAAAAGTTATTCGTCCTACGAAAGTAATGTCACTATTATAGATTCTGTCAAAAAAATTGATTCTAGGATTTATATGAATCATGTTTTAGATTACAAAGGTTTTCGCTTTTTTCAAGCTTCTTTTGATCCCGATGAAAAAGGAACTATACTCTCTGTTAATCATGATTTTTGGGGAACAACTATAACTTACATAGGGTATTTTCTTTTATTTTTTTGCATGATGGCCATGTTGTTTGTCAAAAATACCCGTTTTGCTGATCTGAAAGGAAAATTGGATATCATCAAAAAGAAAAAAGCGAAACTTTCGACCCTTATAATTCTTTTAATTTCGCTTAACGGACTAGCCCAAAATCATGTTAAAATTAACAATAGAGTTCCAACACAAAATCAGATAGATTCGGTATTAAATAAGTATAAAGTTTCCGAAAGACATGCAGCACAATTTGGTCGATTAATCATTCAGGATGAGGGTGGAAGAATGAAACCAATCAATACATTTTCTTCTGAATTATTGCGCAAAGTGAGCCACAAGGACACTTACAAGGAAATGAATTCTGATCAGGTATTTATTTCGATGACGCAGTTTCCAACGGTTTGGTTTGAAACGCCTTTGATTTATATTAAAGGTGGTAATGACAGTCTGCGCAATATTCTAGGTATTGCTGCCGATGCCAAATATGCCACTTTTAGATCGTGCTTTGATGAACGAGGAAATTACAAATTATCGCCTTATTTAGATCAGGCTTACAAGGCCGCAAACCCAAATCAGTTTGAAAAAGATTTTGTGGAAACAGATAAAAAAGTAAACCTTTTAAATGCTGCATTGAGTGGGAAAATTTTACACATTTTTCCGATACCGAAAGATGCAAATAACAAATGGCTTTCGTTTTTAGAAATCAATCACAGTACTGGAACCGCATTAGATACGGTGAAAATGGTATTGCCCGTTTATTTAGATGCGCTTCAAAAAGCTACTCAAAATAAAAATTATACCATGGCAAACACCTTTCTAGTTGGAATGGAAAACTATCAAAAGAAGTTTGGAAAAGCCGTACGACCAACGGATAGAAGAATTGATTATGAAATATTTTATAACAAATATGACATTTTTCAAAAATTACCCTATTGGTATTTAACGATGGCCGCATTGATGTTTTTGTTTACCATTATTCAAATATTCCAAGAAAGAAAATGGATGGTCCTAACGGTCAATATATTTCATGTTTGTATAGGATTATTATTTGCTTTGCATACATTGGGCTTAATTGCACGATGGTATATTTCGGAACATGCACCATGGAGCAATGCCTATGAAGCCATAGTTTATGTGGCGTGGTCAACAATGTTCTTTGGATTGGCATTTGATAGAAAATCAAAACTTACAGTGGCATCCTGTGCTTTTGTAACAGCCATGATATTAACCGCTGCATACGCCAATTGGATTGACCCAGAGATAGCCAACTTACAACCGGTATTAAACTCCTATTGGTTAATGATTCACGTAGCAGTAATTGTTGCTAGTTACGGACCGTTTGCTTTGGGAATGATACTAGGTTTTGTGTCTTTATTGCTAATATTTTTAACTACCGAAAAGAACAAAGAGAAAATGCTTTTAAATATTAAAGAAGTTACATATATCAATGAAATGGCACTAACGGTTGGATTAGTCATGCTTACTATTGGTAATTTTCTTGGCGGTCAATGGGCAAACGAAAGTTGGGGAAGATATTGGGGATGGGATCCAAAGGAAACTTGGGCTTTGATAAGTATCATGGTGTATGCATTTGTTATTCATGCTCGTTTTGTTCCTTCATTGCGCAATAAATGGTTGTTTAACCTAATGGCAATGTTTGCTTTCTTATCAATCCTATTTACATATTATGGAGTGAATTTTCATCTAGTTGGATTGCATTCGTATGCGAGTGGTGAAGCAAAATCATTGAGCTGGATTTGGTATTCCATCGGATTGATAGGATTAATTGGACTGATAACCTATCCGAAGTATCGAAAATATTATAAAAAGAAATAAAAAAAAGGTTCAACAAATGTTGAACCTTTTTTGACTATTGATTATTTGATGTAGGCTTTTAGACTTTCCCCAAAGTATATAATTGCTCCATGGTAGGCGATGCGCTACCGCCGGCAGGTTCTAATGTAATTCCAAATGCTTCAGCACCGATTGTTTTATCTACAGCAAATATTTTGCTTTGATTTGCCTGAAAATTAGATAAAAGGCCGATACTGGTTGGCGTTAATTGTGGCAGTAGTTTTAAAGACCATATCTGGTATTCTTTTCCTTTTGGTGGTTCAGGCAATCCACTTGCATCTACATAAACCACTTGGGTTTGTTTGTTCCAATAGATTTTGGCTTTTGCAGTTGGCGCAACGGTTTGTCCTGCTAGGGCAATGACCGTATTATTTTCGTCGCGAATAACATTTAAAGCTGTAGCTGTGGATTTATTTTTAAATTCTAATCCAACCACATTTTCCTGTAGTTTTGATATTTCTTTTTCAATCGTTGCGACTTGATTTTTGCTTTCATTCAGTTTTAAATATTGAAAACTAATTCCTATAAATAAGGCTATAGATGCCGCCCAACCAATGTAACTCACTGAAGAATTTCGTGGTTTAAAGTCAACAACTTTATTATGCTTGAGCTCTAATTGTGATTTAATTTTTTCAAACTGACTATGAGAAATAAAAGGAGAAAAACTACTGGAAAGATTAATAATTGCTTTCTCAATGGATACTATTTCATCTTTCACTTCTGAATGTTTGAGAGCCATAGTGCTAACTTCTTTGTTTTCTGATTCAGTAAGTAATCCGTAAACATAAAGTTCCAATGTTCCTGATTCTATATATTCTTTATTTTCCATTATACTTTTAAAAAATTTCGTAGGTCGTTCATACACATTCGATTTTGGGTCTTAACAGTGCCTAAAGGAATTTCTAATTCTTCTGATGCTTCCTGTTGAGTGAATCCTTTGAAAAACAATAAATCAATTAACTTGATACACTTTGGTTTGAGTTTGTTTACAAATTCTTTTAATCCAATACTATCAATTCTATTAGTTAACTTATTACTGTCATCCAACAGATGTACGAAATTATCAGAAGACAAGTTTTTTTTGCTATTATTAAATCCTTTTGAGCGCAACTTGTCAATTGTACTGTTACGGGCAATATTGAGCATCCAAGTATATAATCTACCCTTGCTTTCATTATAAGAATCAATATTTTTCCAAATTTTAACAAACACCTCTTGAAGCACATCTTCGGCTTCTTCGCGGTCGTTCATCAAATTGGTGATAATGCTAAAAAGACTTTTGGAATACATATCATACAATTTTGTAAAACCTTTTTCATCTTTCCTTAATAAAAGAGGCAATAATTCTTCTTGTGTCATAGTTACTATTTTTATTGTAAATTAAAGAAACTAATTATAAAAAAACTATTTTTTGAAAAAAAAATTAAAACACAGTATTTAAGAAACCAAATTTAATTTGGTAACGTAAATGATATTGAAATTTTGCTATGAAATTGTTTTGTTTTTTGTTTTGGTTGTAATAGATATTTAATTAGTCAGGTTAATTTTTCTATTACGTTTGTTGAAGCTCAATGATTTTATAATCATTGAGCTTTTTTTTGTACATATTTAAAAATTTGGGAATTGTATAACAGAAACTTTTAAATATTTGTTTAATTTTATAAAAAAATAAATATGAAAAAAACTGCATTATTAGTATTAACTTTTGCCTTATTTAGTTGTCAAAATCAGGCGCAAAACAATAAAAAAAATAAAATGGAAACACCAACTTTAACAGAAACAATTTATCAATTTAAGGTCAAGGATTTGTACGGAAAAGATTTTGACTTTGCTTCGTTAAAGGGAAAAAAAGTACTTATCGTGAACACGGCATCAGAGTGTGGGTTGACACCTCAGTACAAGGATTTAGAATCCATTTACGAAAAATACAAGGATAAAAATTTTGTTATCATAGGTTTTCCGGCAAATAATTTTGGGTCACAAGAACCAGGAAATAATGAACAAATCGCTAAATTTTGTCACTTAAATTATGGTGTAACTTTCCCGATGATGAGTAAAATTTCAGTAAAAGGAACTGAAATGAACGAAGTTTATAAATTTCTAACTCAAAAAAGTAAAAACGGATTGCAAGACAGTGATGTTGAGTGGAACTTTCAAAAATATCTAATAAACGAAAAAGGACAGTTAACCAAAGTTTTATCGCCAAGAGTTTTACCAACAGACGCCGCAATTGTGGGTTGGATTAACGAAAAATAATATTTTTCTTTAAAACCAAAAAGCTAGAAAACGATTCTTTTCTGGCTTTTTGTTTTTCTATATTTAATGTCATTTCTATCGACAAACGCCTTTGATATTGCGATTTAAAGATTTTTTTTTCCTTTCAACGATTTTAATATTTTTACTAAAACATAGTGATTAGGTTTGATATGTAATTATCAAATACCACTACAAATTTATATGAATAATATTTTCAACCCTTTATACCGTAAAGATTATCTACAAGGATATGCTAACGGTGTTAATCCTTATTTAAAAATTCTAGAAAATAAAAATGACGCTTATACTTTTGGTTTCGACCAAGGCAGATTAGATTATGAAAGGATGAACGGTAAAGTTATGCATGGCATTCCTAAATTAATCGTTACTAACAAAGTTTTAGAAGATTTTCTTTTGGCTGGCATGCTAGGTATTAGTATCAATGAAGATGGTTATACTGCCTATCAGATAGATGTCATTTCGAAATGGTATCAAAGCGGCATTGAAAAATATAATCCACACCAAAGTAGTTATCTTCTAGGAATACTTGAGGAAAATGGAATTGAAATAATTTAGGTTACTTCAACAACAATTGCATAAACACACTGTGCAACCATCTATCAAATTTATAACCACTTTCTTTGATAGTTCCCACTATTTCAAATCCAAACTGTTCATGAAAACTGATGCTGTTTTGATTTTCAGAATCAATAACTCCAATCATGGTATGAAGTTTTTGTTTTTTGGCTAACAAAATTAAATGTTCCAAAAGTTGTTTCCCAATGCCTTTTCCTAATTCATTTGGTAGTACATAAACCGAATGTTCTACAGTAAATTTGTAGGCTTCTCTAAAACGAAATTCACTGTAATAGCCAAAACCAACAATACGATCCTCGATTGTTGCTACAATAATAGGAAAAGCCTTGTTTATTTTTTCATTAAAAATATTTTTTTGTTGGTCAAAAGTTCGTGGTTTGTAGTCGTATAACGAAGTTGAATTGGCTATATAATAGTTTAGAATAGCTACGATAGTTTGAACATCAGCAGCTTGATAAGGTCTTATTTTAATTTCCATTGCGTAAAAATAAGAAAACAATTTACAGTATTGAAATCGTTCTACAACTTTGTATCTTTGTTTGCCTTAAAAAACAACAATGATTTATCCTAAAATACCTTTAGCGCAAAGCATTATCGAAATATGCCATGCCAAAGGAGTTCATGATATTATTATTTCACCAGGTTCAAGAAATGCACCGTTAACAATAGGATTCACAAATAATCCTAGATTCAAATGTTATAGTATTGCCGATGAACGTTGTGCGGCTTTTTTTGCTTTAGGTATAGCGCAACAAACACATAAACCAGTAGCGGTAGTTTGTACTTCGGGGTCTGCATTACTGAATTATTATCCTGCTTTAGCCGAAGCTTTTTACAGTCAAATTCCTTTTATTGTTATTTCTGCAGACAGACCTTTTGATAAAATTGATATCGGTGATGGACAAACCATTCGTCAGGAAAATATTTTTATCAATCATTCTTTATTCAATGCTAATTTATCAGCAGATGCTACAGAGTTTAATGATGTTTTTATTAATGAGGCTATAAATGTTGCTATTGCCAGAAAAGGACCTGTTCACATCAATGCTCCGTTTGAAGAACCTTTGTATGAAACTACGAACAAACTTTCAATAGATTTTAATGTAACTGGACTCAATTTATCGCAACGATTGGTAAATGTTGACGATATTATTGCTTATACTACTTTATGGAATTATAGTAACAAAATTTTAGTTTTGGTTGGGGAATGTGCACCAAATTCGATTGAACAGGAATGGCTCGAAAAATTAGCGCAAATGCCATCAGTAGTGGTGATGACAGAAGCGACATCAAACCTGCATCATTCTAGTTTTATCACCAATATTGATGCACTGATTACACCATTTTTAAATGCTGATTTTCTGAAATTACAACCCAGAATCCTTATTACGTTTGGCGGCATGATAGTTTCAAAACGTATAAAAGCTTTCTTGAGGAAATACAAACCACGACACCATTGGCATATCGATGAACAAAGAGCCTATGATACCTTTGGCATTTTAACCAAGCATTTTCAAGTAGAGCCCAACCAGTTTTTTAGACAATTTTTACCTTTTGTAAAAAATACCGAAAGTGATTATAAAACTTTTTTTGAAAAAATTCATTTAAAAAGAAAAACAAAACATACTGAATATCTTTCTAGCGTTGCATTTTCTGATTTGAAAGCGTTTGGAATTATATTTTCTAATTTACCAAAAAACCTGCAACTGCAAATCAGTAATAGCTCACCCATTCGCTATGCACAATTATTTAATATTGACATGAGCATTGAAGTTTTTTGTAACCGAGGAACAAGCGGAATAGACGGAAGTACCTCTACTGCCATTGGAGCGGCTATTGGTAGTCAAAAACCAACCGTTTTAATTACGGGAGATGTTGGGTTTTTATACGATAGTAATGCACTTTGGAACAATTATATCCCCAAGAATTTTAAAATTATTTTAATAAACAATGGCGGTGGTGGCATATTTAGAATATTACCTGGGCACGAAGAAATAGACACATTTAATACTTTTTTTGAAACATCTCATTGTTTAACTGCAGAACATTTAAGCAAAATGTACCAGTTTGATTATGTTATCGCGAGTGATTCAAAGTCGTTAGTCAAAGGGTTGAAATATATATTCGAAAAAAATGAACAACCAACAATACTCGAAGTATTCACGCCCACCCGTGAAAATGACAAATTATTAAAACAATATTTCAAGGAATTAGTATAAATAGATACTTTTACGAAAAACCGATTTAACTTTGAACAACACCAATAAACTAAAAATATTCAACGATCCTATTTATGGTTTTATCACCATTCCCAATTCGTTAATATATGACTTAATTCAGCATCCCTATTTTCAACGCTTACGTCGCATTACTCAAATGGGTTTGTCTTATTTGGTTTATCCTGGCGCACACCATACTAGATTTCATCATGCAATTGGCGCTATGCATATTATGCAAAAAGCCGTTGAAGTGCTTCGTTCTAAAGAAGTTGTGATTTCAAAAGATGAAGAAAATGCTTTATATATTGCTATTTTGCTTCACGACATTGGACATGGTCCTTTTTCCCACGCCATGGAACACAGTATTGTGGAAGAAGTTAATCATGAGCAAATTTCGTTATTGTTTATGAACAAGCTGAATCTTGAATTTGAAGGCCAATTAAGTTTAGCAATTCAAATTTTCAAGGGTGATTATCACAGAAAGTTCATGCTGCAATTAATTTCTAGCCAACTTGACATGGATAGAATGGATTATTTAAAACGCGACAGTTTTTATTCGGGGGTTGCCGAAGGAAATATTAATTCAGATCGATTGATACAGATGATAAATGTGGTGGATGAAGCATTAGTTATGGAAGAAAAAGGAATTTACTCCATAGAAAAATTCCTAATGGCGAGAAGATTAATGTATTGGCAAACCTATTTGCACAAAACAAGTTTGGTGGCCGAATTAACCTTAACCAAAGCACTTCAAAGAGCGAAAGAACTATTCAATAAAGGGGATGAAGTGGATTGTAGTAGTCCGTTAAAGTATTTTATGGAGCATAAAATAACGTTAGAAAATTTTACGAATAACAATTTAGATAAATTTGCGCAATTAGATGATTTTGACATTATTAGTGCTTTAAAAAACTGGCAGTATCACACTGATTTTATTTTGAGTAGTTTGAGTAAAATGATTATCAATAGAGATTTATCTAAAATTAAATTGAATAGCGAAAAATTTCCTTTAGAAGTTTTAGAAGAAATGACCATCCGTTTTGCAAAAGAGAACAATATCACGCAACAGGAAGCCAAATATTTTATTTTTAAAGGGAAAATTAAAAATCAGGCTTACAGCAAGGATGCTGAACCCATCAGGATTTTGAAGAAAGACAAAACGATTGAAGACGTGGCGGAAGCTTCAGACCAATTGAATTTGAAAGCGTTATCAAAACCAGTGACCAAATATTTTATTTGTTTTCCAAAACAACTTGAAGAATTATACCATTAAAATTGATTTTTTTATACTTTTGTGGCGATGAAACAGGCTGTATCAACTTTTATATATTTTAAAAAGAAACTGACTTGTGAGCTACATCTTATTTCTATGAAAAATAAAATAGTTTAAGATGAAATTTACAGCAGCTCAAATAGCAGAAATTCTTGAAGGTGAAGTCATTGGTAATCCAAATGCCGAGGTCTTCAAACTAGCAAAAATTGAAGAAGGAATCGAAGGTTCGCTTACGTTTTTAGCCAACCCAAAATATGCCAATTTTGTTTATACTACTCAAGCCACCATTATAATTGTAAATAACACTTTTGAACCCGAAGGGAACATTAAAACTACCTTAATTAAGGTCGAAGACGCGTATCAATCTTTCTCAAAATTATTAGAATATTACAATCAAGTAAAGCTCATGAAATCAGGCATTGAGCAGCCATCTGTAATTTCGGAGAATGTAACCTATGGTGAAAATTTATATTTGGGAAGCTTTAGTTACATTGGAAAAAACGTTACCATCGGTCACAATGTAAAAATATATCCAAACTGTTTTATTGGCGATAATGTAACCATTGGCGATAATTGTATTTTTTTTGCTGGAGTAAAAATATATTCTGAAACCGAAATCGGCAGTAATTGCAATTTTCATTCAGGATGTGTTGTTGGCTCAGATGGTTTTGGTTTTGCACCTACAGATGAGGGAACATTCACTAAAATTCCACAAATCGGAAATGTAATTATTAAAAATGATGTCAATGTAGGTGCCAATACTACTATTGACAGAGCAACGCTCGGCTCCACTATTATTGGTAAAGGAGTTAAACTAGACAATCATATCCAAATTGCGCACAATGTTGAAATTGGAGAAAACACTGTTATTGCTGCACAAACAGGCATTGCAGGTTCTACTAAAATAGGAAATAATTGCTTAATTGGTGGGCAAGTTGGTTTTGCAGGACATATCGTGGTAGGAAATAATGTTCGCATTCAAGCGCAGTCCGGTGTTGGAAGAAATGTGAAAGATGGTGAAGTGATGCAAGGTAGTCCAGCATTTGGTTATGCTGATTACAGCAAATCGTATGTGCATTTTAGAAATTTACCAAAAATTGTAACTGAACTAGAAAAATTAAAAAAGAGTACTAATTAAACTAAAATAGCTTATCAATGGTTAAACAAAAAACCATCCAAAACGAGATTTCCCTAACTGGTGTTGGACTTCATACTGGAAAAGAAGTGAAAATGACTTTTAAACCTGCGCCAATTAATAACGGGTATACCTTCGTTAGAGTTGATTTAGAAGGTTCTCCGGTTATAGAAGCCGATGCCAATTACGTAGTCAATACACAACGCGGAACAAATCTTGAAAAATTAGGGGTCAAAATCCAAACTTCTGAACATGTTTTAGCGGCTTTTGTTGGCTGTGATGTTGATAATGTTATCATCGAATTAAATGAATCTGAACCACCAATAATGGATGGATCTTCCAAATTTTTTGTAGAGGCAATCGAAAAAACAGGTATCATCGAACAAGATGCAGAACGTGTTTACTATGTTGTAAAAGAAATAATTTCATTTACGGATGAAACTTCAGGGAGTGAAATTTTAGTAATGCCTTCAGACGATTATCAAGTAACTGCAATGGTTGACTTTGGTACAAAAGTATTGGGAACACAAAATGCTACCATGAAAAACATTTCAGAATTTAAAACTGAAATTGCAAATGCTCGTACCTTTAGTTTTCTTCACGAACTAGAAACGCTACTGGATAGTGGTTTAATAAAAGGAGGCGATTTGAACAACGCTATTGTGTATGTAGATAAAGAAATTTCATCAAAAACTATTGAAAATCTAAAAATTGCCTTCGGAAAAGAATCTATTTCAGTAAAGCCAAATGGTATTTTAGATAATCTAACGCTGCATTACCCAAACGAAGCAGCTCGACATAAACTACTTGATGTAGTGGGCGATTTAGCTTTGGTAGGCATGCGAATCAAAGGAAAAGTAATAGCCAATAAACCAGGTCATTTTGTTAATACTCAATTTGCAAAAAAATTATCTAAAATTATCAAAATAGAACAACGTAACCAAGTACCCGTTTATTGGCTATTACTTTTCCTTTGATTCGCATGCCTACCAAAGCTAAATCGCCCACTACATCAAGTAGTTTATGTCGAGCTGCTT
>NZ_JANXUG010000113.1 GCF_025352015.1 Flavobacterium sp. | reverse complement strand
TGCTTAATTTTTTCATCCAGTAGTGTATTGTTGCTCTTGAAATGTTATACTTCTTGGATGCGAAGTTAGCAGAAATTTGACCATTATTGATTTGGTCAATGACAAAAAGTTTGTGTTGGAAAGTTACTTTTTGATAGCCTTTTTTTCGGCTGGCTTGATTTGTTGATGTTTCCATAGAATACTAAAAGTGTTTAATTTTTAGTCAACCTATTTTAGGACGATGCAGTTTTCTCGGTGTAGTTCATCGAGAACTAATAAAGCTACTTAATAGCACGCTTAACATTACTCTTAATGACTAATTTTGAAAATAAAATTAGTCATTAATACTATTCTTTAACATTCAAGAAAGAGTAACATTAATTATGTCATTTCCATTTGAGCAATTTATTATTCAAGCTAAAGAGCAAAATAAATCACCTGAATTTATTGATGCTTGTTTGGCTTATGGTAAGAATTTACAAGAAAAAGAGTTGCCAGTAATTTTCTCATTAGAACATTTGGCAATGCAAATAGGCATTCAGTCAAGTTATCTCAGAAACTTAATTGGAGACGATAATAGGAATATTATTTATCACAACGAATATAAATATCAACGTTATAATTACTTCAAATTAAAAAAACGAGACGGCAAATTCAGGGAAATAATGTCGCCTTCTAAAGATTTAAAATACATTCAAAAATGGATTTTAGTAAATATAATAAGTAAATATCCTTTGTCTGAAAGTTGTAAAGGATTTAGAAAAAATATTTCCATTGCACATAATGCTAAAGTTCATGAAAATTCAGAGGTAATTTTAAAAGTAGATTTATTAAAATTCTACGATACTATAACAGAAAAAAGAGTGTACGGTCTTTTTAAATCATTGGGTTATGTAAGTAACTTGGCTTATTCATTTGCTAAAATTACAACAGCAAAACACAGATATAGTTATTGGGATGATTTTGATGAAAACTCAAAAGAAATTTTAAAAGATTTAATTGAAAATAGACCAGCTATCCTGCCACAAGGAGCACCAACAAGTCCTATGATTTCAAATATTCTAGCCACTAAAATGGATTATAGGTTTGAAGCTTTAGCAAGAAAACTAAATTTCAATTATTCGAGATACGCAGATGATTTAACTTTTTCAATCAAGAAAGAAGGTAAATTACCATCATTAAAATTAATAACAACAATTATTGCAAATGAGGGTTTTTTTATAAATACAAAGAAAACCAAATACATGAAAAAAGGATGTAAACAATATGTTACAGGACTAACAACATCAAACGGTGTAAATGTGTCAAAAGAGTATAGAAAAGAGATTTCAGAACACATATACTATTGCAGAAAATTTGGTGTAAATGGTCATTTAGAAAGAAGATTAAATGAATTCCCTAAATACAATAACATAAAATTTCACAATTGGTTATATGGTCACATGTGTTTTATAAAATCAATAAATGAAAAAGCCAGTAAAAAAATGTTAAAGAATTTTAATAAAATCAACTGGTACATATAAAAAAACAGATAAACATATTTTCATTTAAAAGCTAAATTGAATATATTATCTAAAAAATAAAAAAAGCATTTTCTAACAGCTTGAACTCGCAATTTCATTGCTTTAAAAATAAAATCAATAATTTTTAATAAAAATTAAAGTTTAAAATTTTTCAAATCTTCCAGTAGTCTTTCACGACCAAAAGCAATAATTTTTTCAACAATAGGTAAATGACAATGCTTGTATTTTTTTTGGTTGCAAATACAAATATCATTTCTTTTAGGGAGTTTATTGGTAGTAATGTAGGTTAGTAATTGAATAATAAAATTAGCATCTGTAAGTCCTAAATCATTTTTATAAAAATCTTTAATTCCTTCAAACTGATGAGGATAATCTCCATTAGCATAATTTCCAGTATTTAGTTTATAAGTGTGATTTGTAAAGAAAGGATATATTTTGTTCTGATAAAAGGGAATAAGATCAATGCCCTTGTTTTGAAGTAAAATCAATTTATGTGTAATATCAAGACAACATTCGCCTTTTTCTGATATATGCCAATCATCTTCTCGTTTTATTTTCTCTGAAACCTCATGAACTAATGGAATTATATTGGGATAACCTTTCTTGAGTAGTAAAATACTAACCTCGTAACTATCCCAATAAATTCCGTTTAAATCAACAATGTCAAGTATACCTTGAAGCTTTATATAATTTAAATTATCATTTTCAATTATTGAAAATTTTGGATATTTTTCAATGAATTTTTCAATATCTTTTTCAATCTTTAATCTCATTTTTCAAAATACGGCTTACTTAATTCTGCAATAGGTCTTAAATTTTCAGGATTTAAAAATTGACTGGGTGTAGTCACTCTAAAATCTAATTTCCCATTTTGATCAAAAATCACATTGGGTTGTTGCTTCAAAAACTTATCCCAATTAAAGTCATACTGTGTATAATAAAATCCTTCTTCTGGATTTCTATAAATATACCGGTCATTTTCATTTTCTGTTCTTTTGGACAAAACCGTGAAATAGTCTTCACTATTAGCCAATAATTTCTTTACATTGTCTCCTGCAACAATGCCACATTTATTAGCATTAGCTTGCATTTTACTTGCTAAACTAGTATGCAAGCTACAGGTTGTAACTTCACTTATGCCATCAATCCCACAAGAACCCCAAAGCACATCTTCTTTATCTCCTAAATCTATTCCACTTCTAACTGAAATGTTTTCAACACCTTGAGACAAAAAGTATTCTTTTAAATCATTTTGCACAAAATAACTATAAGTGCTTAAAGAAAGTAGAGCATTTTTGACTGCCAATGCTTTAGAAATACTTTTTCCACCGAAATAGATAAATAAACCATCGCCTTGAATTCGTTGGACATAACCGCCATGTATTAAGGCAGTATGAATGTTTGCCTTAACCAATGTATTAGTAATCAAAAACACAGCTTCTTTACTAAATTTTTTAAACATATTAGTACTTCCTGCGATATCAACAAAGCAAGAAATTATGTAATGCTCTTCTGTGTTATCGGTGGCTTTTAAATGCCCAAAATCAGGATGTAAACCCAAATCTTGATTATAATTTACTTTACCTAGTCCTGCAACCTCAGAATAATATCTTAAACTTGGAGCAAGTTCTTTTCGCGATATTTTATTATTGATACTAGAGAAAGTTAATTTTGAACTATCACTTAAATTACCTGCTCCTACCAAACCTTTTGGAAAAATTCCATTTTGGTCAGCTCTAACCGCTTCTTTGATTACATCAAAATAATCCGAATATATATTCATTTTATATAGTATTATTAAAAATTAGTATTGCTACAAATACTAAAACTATAACCTGGAATAGCATCGAATAGCCAGTCCATTTCAGTATTGTAAATTTTTTTTTCAAACCTTTGGACAAAAAATAGACTTGCTCTCTTAAATCCTTTAAATCTTCTTTTTCGTCACTGCTTTTACTTTTTTCTTTATATTCCTCTATACTATTTTGAGCTATAGTTCCAAAATAATATAAGGAAGATGATTTATAATCTAAAAAGGGTACACTGGCATAAATTAATACTGCAATGGTTATTAATCCAATTAATACTTCAGAAATAGTAAAAAAGTCAAACAATGGTTTATAGTTTGTAATTTTATTTGCAATGGTCAAATAGGTACCTACTAAACCACTAAGTAAAAAAGTGTTAATAGCAATATAAACTGCCAATTTGTTATTGATAGTATCAAAATAATGGTCAAACCTATTGACATTAAATTCCAGTCTTTCTTTTTCTGATTTATTCATTTTACTCATTTTAGAAAATTTAATTAAAAACCGAGCTTCATTTTTAAAGCCCGGTTTTTTAAACTATTTCAATGCCTTAGCAACCAAAGAAACTGCAATAAACAGAGTAGCAGCAATGACAATGGCATTGACTACTTCGGCTACTTCATCATAAACTGTAACACAGTTTTCTTTGAAGCAAACAGTTGCTTTTGGGCTTGGTTGAAATCTTTTGGTAATGTTACTCATAAGAAATCTATTTTTGGTTAAACAATAGAATAGCACCAGTAAATGGTGCTAAACTCCTAATTACTCTCCGTAAAGAAATTATTTTTCTTTACGAACTCCTTTAAACGGAGTTCCATCTTGCTTAACATCCATAAAACGACCTGTGTTAGTATCGCGTTTAACGTACTGTTCGGTTTTTGGATTATAAGTCTGACTTCTTTCCTTAACAGCACCAATACGGTGACCATCTCCAGGTGTACCATTTTTCGCCATGGTTTTCAGATTTAGAGCAATCAAACAATTTAATACTGAGGTGTTTGATTAAAAACCCAAGGAATAATTAGGTAATAAATAGAATTCTATTACTTTTGCAGATGAAATCAACATCCTACCACAGATTTAATTTCAACTGACCGAAGCACTATTCCATTAGCTTCGGTTATTTTTTTCCCCCATTACTACTTAAAATACTGAGTAATTCTGTCTCTATCTTCATTCTCTTTATCATTTTTATGATAGATTTCAATAAAAACGATCCTGTTCTCTTCTTTAAAATATGCATAGACTAATCGTAAACCTGAATTAACACCTCTACCTTTTAATGACTTACAAGCTATTTTCTTTACTTTTATGATACAGCTTTCCAATCCTAAATTGTCAATTCTAAAACTGAAAGGCGGTCTGTCTTCTGGTAAAATTTCCAAAACTTTCTTAACAACCTCCAAGTCATCCTTCAAAGTCTTATATTTTTTCAAAAGCCCTTTAAAATCTTTATTGTAGGGATCTATTTCTTCAAATACAATCATAATTCAATATCTTCTTCATAATTCCTTACAGAAAATGGAGGTTCTCTGTAAAAAGCCAATTCATAATTAATTTCTTCTCCATCTTTTGATGCCATCCAAGGAACGTCTTTATGTGAATAATTACTAACAGCAGAAGCTGACCAATCGCTCATTTGTTCAATTACTCTGTCAATTACTTCTTTTTCACTGGCAAGCAAATCAGTTAAATCCGCTTTTTCCAATGGCAAATAACGAGTTTGTGGAAATCCATGATACTCTGTTTTAAAACGTTGTATTTGGTTGTTCTCTATCATGTTATTTACAATAGTATCTATATTTTGCGGAACAGGACCATAAGGCAATTTTCTGTAATTAGTTCCAGTAAGATGTTCTTCGTACAATTCATAATAATTAAAATCCGAGAAATACAATAACTTATATAAAACAGTTTCTCCAACATTCGGTTTTCCCGCACATCGTTCCAAAATATACAGTAAGATATTTTTAAATTTTCCAATTTTTAGTGACGGGACGGATATCCTTTCTTTACTACTCTTTTCTTTTTCTACTTCTGAAAAATCAACGGTTTCAGATGAAAAATCCTCAGACATAAAGTCATCAAGTGAAAAGCCAAGTACTTGAGCAAACTTTTGTAGCTCCATAATATTCAAACTTCTTTTGCCTAACTCTATTTGAGTTAAAGATGGTCTGGATATTCCAACCATTTTTGCCAAGTCTTCTTGAGAAAATTGTTTTCTCTTTCTTAGCTCAACAACTCGTTGTCCTACTAAAACTTGTGATATTTGAAATTTCATAGTATTGAAATATTAATTAGTTGTTGCAAATATACACAATGTTTTAATATAAAACAAATAAATGTTAGATTTTAAAACAAAATGATAATGAATTAAAATATAACTATCACTTTTAAATGAAAGTCAAACGTTTTACATTTCAGTTGCCACTCCTTTGCCAACGCTCCAAAAAAAATTACTGGCACAGTTTTTATTAAAAACACGTACGCTTCGCAACTTGCGTCAGTAATTTTTTTCCCCAAGCTGTGTTACATAATTGAGTATTATAGTTCATCACAAAGCGAGTTTATTGTTTTTTTTGTTTTTGCAATGAAGCTATAATATCATTTATGTAAAACAGCCGCTCCTGCCAACGCGCTTGCCAGTGGCTCCAGGACAACATTTTTTGCAGCTTCCATCGCATCACCCAGCTACAAAAAACACCGTCCTTCGCCACTGTCTTTAACAACGTTCGCCATTTCATCGGAAACTTTTCGGTTATAATTGCTCTCAAGAACGTTCACGCTAACTGTTTTTAGCAACTTTACGCATAAATCGGTAGTATTTGCATTGCTTTTGTAAGTTCTAAAAATGGCTTTGAATTTCAGTAATTTGCCTATGGTAAAGCCATTTTTAGAACCCACAAAACCAAAATCCCCAGCAAGAGTATCATTTTTTATTTGCCAGAAAACCCCAAGTAATTGCTCCAGCGGAAAAGCCGGTGCCATACCGTTCCTAATAAAATGTTTCTAAAGATTGAAGCATTATCTTTCTTTCAAATCTATGGCATCAACTTTTCCACAAAAGCAATCAGAAACATCGCAGTCAGCAAATAAAAAAATGATACACTTGCACGCGCTACTGCACCGTCGCACTCGGCAAGAGTTTGCAATGTTTTTTGAAGATGCTTCACATTTTCAACACAACATTCCAATTAAATTGAAACTTCTCATTTCATAAGACGATTAAGCATCCTCAAAAATCAAATCCAAGAAAGAGTATAAAATTCTTTGGCCGGATGAAAAGCATTTTTATTTTTTGATTTGGTTTTTTCATCCATCCAAAGAATTTGATACCCTTTCCGAAGACGACCATCTTTCAAATCAACTCTCATTACTTCCGATTAAATCCGATTAAACAAGAACGTTTTGATTGGATATTCAAAACAAAAAATAAAAAAAAAGAGAGCAAAGGTAAGTTCTAGGTATTCAGAAAAAAAAGTTCAAGCCCTACGGGTTTTAAAAAAAATCTCCACCCATGCCGTTTCGCAACAAAACCTACTTCCGATTTCACACTCATACTTCCGAAGATATATCGGGTAGTATTTTTTTTAAAAAGCTTTTTTTTCTGAAACCTTCCACTTAAACGGACGGCTTTCTTTTTTTCTTTTTTTTCTTTTGAAATGATAATTCTTCGCTTCCAATTAAAAATAAAATTTGGCGAAAAAAATTTTATAGGTCGAGCGTAGCGAGGCACACCTGCATTTCAAGAGAAAATTCGCAGAAAATTGAAACTCTAATCAATTTTTAAAGCCGAATGTTATGCCGAATTTCATCATCAAAACCCACCGAGTTGGAACGATTTACTCAAAACCTCATTTATTCCTACTTAACAAAGGAATGAACAGCGGAAAGCCACAAAAAGAGCCATTTACGAACAGTTTTGTTATCATTTTTCAAAACGAGGAGGACTGCGAAAGTCTTTTTTTTATTGCTTATAGTTTATGGCAAACAAAATTCTGGCACCAGCATTTAGTTGGTTCAGTAATTCCATTTTTACGCCTTAACGATTTCAAAAAAAAATTCAATCCACAAGCCAATCTAATGATGGTAGAACACGAGCAGCACCAAAAAAATGTTGCAGCTCTCAAACTTTTGGAGAAAAAAGAAAAGCAATACAAAGAGGATATGATGCTTATAAATGACCTTCGCAGAGCCATTTTATACCGTTACCATAGAAAATAAATCAATCCTGGTCCAACTGGACTAGGATTGTTTGCTCCTCATTCCCAAGCAAAGGAATACATAAGTGCAATACGATTGCACCACTTAAATAAAACGGAGAAAAGCGAAGCATTTGCCATTTACTGACTACTATAAACAAAAGAAGCCCCGAAAAACGGAGCTTCTAAAGTCATTTTGTTATTTTTTTATTCCTTTGTTTCTGGCTGTTCTTCTGATTTTACAGCAGTTTGAGAAACTACGGAAATTATACTACCGCCAAGAACCAAATATCCAGCTGCCGAAACTAATCCGACAGGCAAAGCAACAGGCGAAGCAATGATTACACCGCCAACAGAAGCCAGAGCAATTCCAACTGTGCGAAGTATTTTAAACCATTTTGGAGTAGGGGCTAATGCTCTATCTACCACATTCAAATTTTTATTTTTCATAATCTTGATTTTTTAAGATTGTTAGTTCAATATTATTCACTCTTTTTTCTAAATATTCTACTTTTTGGTTCAGTAAGTCGTTACCACTTTTGAACTCGGTTTTGATGATTAAAGCCATCGTTTTTACTTCAACCAAATCTTTTTCCATACTCTTAAAATCGGTGTGTAATTGCTTGATAAAATAAGCCACAATCGAGAGTAGTAAGGTGATGAGTGTTCCAAAAAGTGTTGCTATAATGTTGATGTTTTCCATTTTTTGGATTTTTTAAAATTGAAAATTATTTTCAATTACAATTCTGTTATTTGGTTCTGTAGCTAGTGCAACCAATTTTGGATAAACCATTTTGTAAGCTGCAACACTTTGAGAAACTTGGTAATTTCCATCAACAAACCCAAACCCAAAACCACAAAGCGGACAACCGGCAGTATCTTTTATGGTATTTCCGGTATGGATATAAACAAAGCTAAAGTTGGGTAAACCTGAAATCTCAATCATTCCTTCGTGCAGCTTTCCAAATGCTTTTTTGTAATCCACATTTTTAGCTCCGTGAGTGTTCAATTTCAAACTAAAAACACCTTTTGGTATAGCAGTTTGAGAAGGAATTTTCAATTCTCTAATTTTATCCTCCAACAAATAACATTGAAAGATACCGTTAATGTATAACTGGCTCAATGTACTTTCTTTGCCCTGTGCTACTCTTATTATTTTGCTTTCCATAGTCTTGATAGATTTGAGATTAAACAAAAAATCCCTCACTTTTGGCGAGGGATTTTCGGAAGGTTTTTCTAAAAAGCATCCTCTACTTTCAAGCAGTTACCACTGGCAAACAAGTAGTAATTTCCACCAACTTGCTGGTAGAACTCAATTCCGATACATTGCAATACTGAAGTATTTACAGATGGAATTGCTCCACCAGGTAAAGTTGCAGATATTGTTGTGTTGGGAACAATTCCATACAAATCTAAAAACCCAGAATATTGAATGTCATTAACTTCATTCAAAACTGCATCCATTGGCTCGTAACTATTAGTAGTAACATTGTACTCAAAATCACTTACAACAGTCAAGGCATTAATCAATCTAAAATGAGTTGCACCAGAAGGAGCATTAACCAAATTAGCAGGGTTAAAGGTTGGAATTACCAAATCGGCTGTTTCTCTATCAACTCCTTGAGTTAATGAAAAAGGTGCATTAAAAATACCATTAAAAGAAATATTTTTGTCAAACTCAAATCCTTTAAGATAATTTCTTTGTGAAGTAATTTCAATTTTTCTGTAACCTCTAGCTTCGGTTTGATCTTCCAAATTGATTTTTTTCATAATTGAAGTTAAACGCCCAGTAACTTGACTGTCTGACATTTGTTTCATCAATTGAGATAAACCAGTACGAACCGATTTACCAGCTTTAGCGCTTGCGCCAAACTCATTCATATTTTCCCGAGTTCTCTCGAATTCAGGAGCCGTTTTTACTTGGTCACCAGTTGGTCCACCGACCATACCTGCAAAGTAACCTTCTTGTCCTTTAATTTTGAAGTGTCGAACATCACCAAGAGTTCCTACATACTTCAAAACGCCTTTCTGTCTTGCCATCTTTTAAAGATTTAAGTTGTTAATAATTAGATTAAATTCATAAGACAAATTTCAATCATTATCTTTGAATATCAATAACTTAAAATACTGTAAATCAATGCAATACAACGCAAAAGCACCGTACATAGTGGAAACCCATTGGCAAATTGAAGAAGTCCTAGACGGCGATAGCATCATCATTTGCAATCGTTTCACTCAAATGAAAAAAGAAATCCGTCTTTATGGTTTAGATGCACCAGAAGTAAAGTTAAACAGGAAGATGAAAGAGGACGAAGAGAAAAGTAGTTTACCAGCTCAATTACTGCTCCAATTTGGTTTGCAATCCTTGCACTTCGTTTTGTCGGTTGCACCGCCTAAAACGTTTGTAACTATCGTTACAGAACAGGAGAATTATTATGACTACTGGAACAGGCAATTGGGATATGTGATCTTGCCAAGTGGCGAGTGTTTAAATGATTTGCTTTTGCAAAATGGATATGCAAAAGCAACCCACAATTATTATTGTGGACGATTAGCGGAATACCAAACTATGAACCGACAAGCGCAGCTTAAAAGTGTTGGCATATATCGCTTTGTAAAAAGTTTTTGATTTGTTGTACTTATGTCGTACTAAATGATTTTTGAATTTCGTTAGCACCAATAAAATATATACTTCACAGGTGTAATAAGACTAAACCGCTGTTATAAGAAGCCCTTACTACTTGCGTCAACACTTTCCTCAAACTGTGGTCAACAGAATCCTTTCTGCGGTTAATTATTTCTTTATGCTGAAACATTTTTTTTTCAGTAATAAATTTCAACTCTTTATAAATTTTCTAATCAATTCCATTATCACTATTCCTTTTGATAACTTCT
>NZ_JANXUG010000019.1 GCF_025352015.1 Flavobacterium sp. | reverse complement strand
TGGTAAACTATTAAAACAAATAAGTTCCACAGGACAAGGATGGGATGGCACGTACAACGGACATCAAATGCCATCAGACGATTACTGGTTTACTGTTGATTATGTAGAACAAAACCAAACCAAACAATTTAGAGCCCATTTTGCCATGAAACGTTAACATAAAAAAACCACTCAACTTGAGTGGTTTTTTTATGATTTAGTGGAGTCGCCGAGAATCGAACTCGGGTCCAAACAAGCAACTAAAAAGGGTTCTACACGCTTATTTTCTGATTGAATTTTCGATATTATGCTAGGACAGAAACATCCACATAATACTTATCTTCTATGTTTTTCGTAACAGTTCCGAAACCTTACTGTTCTTAGGTTTATTTTTACGATTCACCTATATCGACCGCCACAAACCAAAGCTATCGAGGTAAATCCTGCTTTCCTATCTTATAGGAACTAGGCCAATCTTACTTTAATTCAGATTATGCAGCAAGAGCGTAGTTTCCTTCGCCGTTTATGTTTTTGTGAATTTGGATTTACGAGCAAAAAACACAATGCTCGACGTGCTTACAGTTCAATTAGACTTGCTGTCAAAACCAGTCGACCCCAATTTCATTATTTTACAAATAAATATAAAGTAATCGTGCAAAAATAAAGTAAAATATTAGAATTTACCAAGTAACCAATAAATAATTACAAAAATTATGATTACTGATAGGCATCCTCCACCAAGTTTTTTCGCAGTTACGCCTGCTATTAGTGTTTTGATTAATCCATTCATAAATGTAAATTTTCAAATTTAGTATTGATACAAATATTCTAAAAGTAATCACTATTTGCGTTATATAATCTGGTCGAAAACTTGCATAATTTATTTAATACTTTCCGGTTAATAATTCTCCTCCAATGCCTGATTTGGCTTTAATACCTAATTTTTTCATCATTTCATAGGTGGTGCAAACTGCAGCAGAAGTTACCGGAATCCCAATTTCAGCTTGAATTAAGTCAATTGCTTCCAGTGACGGCATTTGTACACATGCTGAAACTACCAAAACATCCACATCTGTTAAATCCAATTGTTTATAAATATCAAGCAAATTCATAGGGTTTTGAGCAGCTACTTCCAAGTTATCAGCAATTTCAAGTGCAATACTTTCTTTTACTTTGATGCCTTGATGTTCTATATAATCGACGACCATATCGGTTAACGGACGCATGTATGGCGTTATAATTGAGACTTGGTTTGCTCCCAAAACTTTCAAACCATTAATCAAAGCACCAGCCGAAGTCACAATAGGCGTGGGGAAATCGTTGGCAATAGTTTCCTGATGCAGGTTCACTTCCGAAACACAATGATAGCCTCTTCCCATACTCATAATTGCTACCAAACACGCATAACCCATAACATCTACATGTGCATCAGAAAGCTCTTGAGCGCATTTCAAACTCATTGCATCCATGGCTTCGAGTTCTTCCTTGGTTACTTTCTTCATACGCATGCGGCTGCTGTGAAACGTAAAACGCTCCGGCAATATACTTTCCCTTGCCCTAAAAATCGCAGGGATTTCGGTTTCCATAGTCACGTTTGATGATGGAACAATTTGTCCTATTTTATACTTTCTCATTTATGCTGAATTTAGTTCAGTATCTCTTTTGGGCGTTGCCTCGTTTAAAAACGAGGCCGGGCTTTCCGCAGTACACGGTACTTGCTCCAATCCCTAACGCATTAAATCTCCTTAACCGTATTCACAATCGTTCCAATTCCTTCCACCGTAGCTTCAATCACATCGCCATCGTATAACCATTCTTGAGGATTTCTACCAGCACCAACTCCAGACGGAGTTCCTGTCGCTATAATGTCGCCTGGTTCCAAAGTGAAAATCGTGCTCAAATCTTCAATCAAATCGTTGATGTTGAATAATAAAAATTTAGTATTCGAATTTTGTTTTTCAACACCGTTTACTTTCAAGGACAAATTCAAATTGTGTGGGTTTTCGATTTCGTCTTTAGTCACTAAATAGGGTCCCATTGGTGCAAACGTGTCCTGCCCTTTAGAAACAATCCATTGCCCTTCACGACGACAGTCGCGAGCCGAAACATCATTGATAACGGTATAGCCAAACACATAATCTATCGCATCGGCTTTTGAAACATATTTCCCTTTTTTGCCAATAACAACAGCCAGTTCTACTTCCCAGTCTAATTGCGAAGTAAGTTTAGTGTTTTTAATAATATCAGTATTGGTTGCCGTAACAGTTGTTGGCGGTTTTGAAAAGATGATTGGCTTTTGCGGCAGCTTTCCTGTTGTGTCTAATGTTCGTGCACTTTCTGCAACGTGTTCGGTATAGTTTAGTCCAATTCCGATGATATTTTTTCTTGGTTTCGGAATAGGAGCAAGGAACGTAACCTCGTTCAGGTCATAACCTATTTCTTCGAAAAAAACTAATTCGGTTTCAGCAACCATATTATTGAGTTCTTCCACCAATTCAAATCCCATATCAATCAGTTCCAACATCGTTGAAGGCAATGGAAAATTAGATATTTCGCCAAAATCTTCCATATCTATGACCTGATTGTTGTGGATGAAGCCTAAACGAGGTTCGGTGTCGGCTGTTTTGTAGGTAAGTAGTTTCATATGTTTGTATTTAACCGCAAAGATCGCAAAGTTTTACGCTAGGTTCGCAAAGTTTTATTTGTAAAATAATTAAGTCTATTATCTATTTTCTTTATTCTATTTTCTATAACTGATGTCCATTATTTTCTTCCATTTCTCTTTCCTGATACAATCCCAATTTTTCTATAACAGGCAAATCGTTGAACGAAAACAAACAGGCATCTTCAGTTTCTGAAGCGTTATGATGTTCGTGCCAAGCCCAAGATGGAACGCAGAAAATATCTCGAGCTGCCCACTGAAAACGTTTTCCGTTGATGATAGAATAGCCTTTTCCTTTGGCACATTGGTACACAAATGACCCTGTATGTTTATGCGCTTTTCCTTTAAAACCAGCTGGTAACAATTGCATCGATGCGCTCATCGTTTGCATTACATGACCGCCGGTTGACGGGTTGGAATATTGCATCAAGATACCATCAATAGGATTTACTTCGTTTACTTTCAAAGCTTCTACTAATGCGGGATAAACTAATTTCCATGAGTATTTAAACAAAGAAGAATACGGTTTGTCCCAAGTTTTATCAGCTGGAATTAATCCTGCACATCCATACGTTATTGGAGAAAAATTGACCCCGTTTATCAAAGGTTGCTTTCCGTCAAAGACAGCATAATCATTGGCTTCCAAAGCATTAACTAACGGAATATCTAAACCATCCTGCCAAATACAGGTTTTTCCATTGGCATCAACTCCGTGTTCGTGCCAGGTTGAATTCGGTGTAATTACAAAATCATTGACTTCAAAAGTGATTTTATTACCATCGACAACCGTGTAACCGCCTTCACCTTCCATTATGAAACGCAATGCCGAAGCTTTGTGCCTATGTGCCGAAGTGCTTTCGCCGGGACGCGTAACCTGAATTCCGGTGTATAACCAGCCAACTGCTGCAGAAACATCTTTTCGTTTGTCGTTTACCAAATAAACTACTCTCCGTCCGGCTTGTTCCGGAGTTACCAATTCGGATGATTTTAAAACTAAATCTCGTAAATTCTCATATTTCCATAACATTGGAACAGAAGAACTTCGTGGTTCCCAAGGTTCAATATCGTTGGCGATTGTCCATAAGGCACCAGCTCCAAGTGTTTCCAATTCCTTATAGTAAGCTATTAATTCGGGTGAATCCTGAACTCTGGCTCTTCCTATTTGGTCGTCTGTATAGTTGTTTGTTTCCATATTTCCGGTATAGAATTATCTTTTGTTAAACTCTTCATGATTATCAATAAACGTAATTTTTCTTGTCGGAGCTGTATTTACTCTTAAATCAAAAATATCAAAGCGGTTATAATGTCCAAGTATATCGTGCATTTGCTTGGGTTGGATGCATTTTTCCAAATCAATATCGGCGTAAACAATTCCTTCATCGTCTATTAATGGTTGTCCAACTACGGCACCATTTGGGCCAATGATTCCGGAGAAAGCAGAGTTCTTTCTGGTCAGTAATTTTTCTACATTTGGCACATCAGGTTTCAAAGCGTCCATAATTTCTTTTGAAATTGTTGAACACGAAACTATTGTAAACAATTTTCCTTCGAATGAATGTGCGGCTGCACGAATCTTTATAGCTTCTGCCATATCATAATCTGGTGGAGCGACAGGAAGTGAAATGTAATTTGCAATATGAATCAATTCGCCTTGTGACAGCAAAGTGAAACGTGCCAATGTATTTGTATTTTCGCCACAAGCCAAAGTCCCGATTGGACCAATTTCGGTATTGTAAACTTTTAGTGATGAACCGTCACCACTTGTCCAGGTTAGTTTTTCTGCCCAGGTTGGTACTAATTTTCTGTGTTTGCCAATTAGTTTTCCGTGATTGTCAATAATTAAATTAGTGTTGTAGATTTCACCATAGCTATCGCCGCGTTCGTTGATTCCGATAACGATGTGGCAATTATGATTTTTTGCTGCTTCAAACAATGGCTGCATGACCGCATCATCAACTTTTACGGATGACTTATATAATTCTTCATACCATTTGCTTCCTTGAACAGGTGTCATTATCCAGTTCCAATAAGGATAACCAGCGACGAATACTTCGGGAAATGCAACAAGATTGGCCCCGTTTGAAGTTGCTTCTTTTACAAAAGAAATCGCTTTTTCTATTGTTTTTTCTACGTTGAGAAAAACTGGTGAAGTT
>NZ_JANXUG010000109.1 GCF_025352015.1 Flavobacterium sp. | reverse complement strand
GTTCTACTTTTTCTCCATCAATAGATACTAATTTATCACCTGTTTTTAAGCCGGCTTTCTCTACTACTGGATTTGTTATCCAAATACCGTCTTTAACTTCGCTATTGGCAATATATTGTTCGCCATAAAAGAATGTCATCCCGATATAAATAATAAATGCCAGAATAAAATTCACAGTAACACCACCCAGCATAATAATTAATCGCTGCCAGGCTGGTTTTGAACGGAATTCCCAAGGTTGTGGCTCTTTTGCCAACTGCTCGGTATCCATACTTTCGTCAATCATTCCAGCTATTTTTACATAGCCTCCAAGGGGCAGCCAACCGATACCATATTCGGTTTCACCGATTTTCTTTTTTAGTAACGAATATTTGACGTCAAAAAACAAATAGAACTTTTCTACTCGTGTTTTAAATAATTTGGCAGGAATAAAATGCCCTAATTCGTGAAGTATTATTAATATTGATAAACTCAATAAAAATTGAGATAGTTTGATTGCAATTTCCATTTTGTATTGTATCGATTTCTTTTAAACGCACAAAAGTAAGGTTTCCACCTTACGCTCACACATATTATTTGATTAAGATTATTTTTTTATGAATTTTTTATGATACATCCCATCCGCAGTTTGGATGTCAATGTAATGAACACCTATGGGCAAAGCTGCTGTAGAAAAGTCTAAACTAGAATTTTCCATAACTTTCTGACCCATATTGTTGTAAACAATTACCTTTTGCAATGTTGTAGTGGTTGGTATTTGAATGTGCAAAACATCTGAACTCGGATTAGGGTATATCGAAACTAATTTGTCATAATCAAATACTTGATTCCCCAACGTAACCGTCGAAGAAGCACCAGCAATAAGGTGTCGTTGTGGATCAAACGTTACACCTGCAACCAGAAAAGGAACACTTGTTATAATTTGTTCTCCGTTAAAAGTATTGTTCAATACAATATCTGCCTGTTGCCCAAGTGCTCCGTAAATCCGAACGGGTACAGGCATTTTAAAATAAGAAACCGAAGGATCTGACTGTGTTTGAGTTATTACAAATTTAGCTTGTCCCAATCCCCAGTTTTGTGCCGTGATGGTATACGTTGGATAACCTTGATTGTAAATCCAATTGTTAAGAAATTCAGTTAAACTTTGTCCAGAAACGGCTTCTAAATGAGCTTTCAAATTGGGAGTTACCGCATATTTGTATGCCAAATTTTGGTCTGCCAAATAATTTTTTAACCCTTGAAAGAAAGCAGCATCTCCCAGTTTAAACCGAAGCATTTCCAGTACCATTGCTCCTTTATTGTAGCTAAATTGACTACTGAAAATTCTGTCTACACTTGTAGCTTGCGCATCCGTCAAATAAACATTTCCATTGGGAGTAGAGGTAATATAATCGATCATATTTTGTTTTTCAGTGACAAAAGCATCAATACCATCAAAATTTTCTATAACCAAAGTAGCCAAATAAGTAGCAAAACCCTCGTTTAACCAAATGTCGTTCCAAGTTCCGCAAGTAACTTTATCACCAAACCATTGATGCGCCATCTCATGCGCAATCAATTGCCGGTCAAAACCTACCATAAACGAAACCGTAGTATGTTCCATTCCGCCACCCCAACCAAACTGCGCATGACCATATTTTTCATTGTGAAAAGGATACACTTCAAACAACGATTCATACAAATTCAAAATAAGCGGCGTTTGATCTAATTGCGGCTGAACCGCCGCTAAATTTTCGGGATAAATATAATTTACAATGGGGTAAGTATTGGGCGAAGTTCCGGCAGTTTGATTGTAAACACTGTAGTTAGTACAAGCAATAGCTACTAGATAAGCAGGTATCGGATAACCATGATGAAAATGAGTCGTTTTATTCGCTCCTGAAATTACTGGCGCAGTAGTTTCTACACCGTTTGACACACTTATGTACTGTGATGGTGCTGTGATGTAGACATCAATGCTGTTTATTTTGTCATTCAAATCTTGTTTGCATGGCCACCAATCTCGAGCACCAAATGGTTCGGAAAGTGTCCAAATAACGGGGCTACCATTATGGGTTGTTTGCACAAACGAATCAAAACCATTATTAGGCGGCACACCAGAATAATTAATTTCGATAGTTGCCGAGGTGCCAGCTGCCTGTGTGGCTGGTAAGGTAATAATCAACTCATTATTTGTGTTTTCTACAAAAGTCAAATTTGCACTTCCTTTTTTTACAGAACTTACCGTCAACGGATTTGCAAAATCAAACGTTATAGTATTCATGTTTGACAAAGCGGTGTAAGTTGTAGTGACTTTTCCTGAAATAAACTTTACATTAGGATTTATTGTAAATTCCAACTTATGATAGGTTATATCATAATTGGCAGTGTTAGGATTGACTTGAAAATTTAATAATCCAGAAGCCGATTTCAGTTCTGCTTGAGCAATGGTATTTGTTTTGTTAAAATTGTTTTGAGCAAAAACAAAAGAAATACAAAAAAAAAGAAATAAAGTGTAGGCGTTTTTCATAGTATTTTGCATAATTTTTGCGAATATAATAATTCTTGAAGTAAGCTTGTCCCAAAAAAATTATAAATTATAATTCTAGTCCACTGATTTTAATTTGTTTTAAAAAAGTAAGTTTTTTGGTAACCCAAAGGTTTTATCAAACATTTCATTAAATTTGCGCTCTTATATACAAAACGCCATGTTACAAATAAGTTACATCAGAGAAAATAAAGAAAAAGTTATCAAGGCTTTGTCAAAAAAACATATCGATTCTAAAACTATTGTTGAGCAGGCAATTCAATTAGACGAAAGCAGAAGAAATACTCAAGTAGCTCTAGATACTGTTTTGGCTGAAGCCAATAAATTAGCGGCAGCTATTGGCGATTTGATGAAAAATGGTGAAAAAGCAAAGGCAGAAATCCTAAAATTAAAATCGGTACAACTGAAAGAAAGCAGCAAAGAATTTTCAGAAAAACTAGAATCATTTGTAGCAGCATTACAACAAAAAATGTATTTGTTGCCCAATATCCCTGCGGAGATTGTTCCTGAAGGGAAAACACCCGAAGAAAATGTAAATGTTTTTGAAGAAGGAGCTATTCCCGTTTTGCACGAAGGATCGCAACCTCATTGGGAATTAGTAAAAAAATATGACATTATCGATTTTGAATTAGGTGTCAAAATTACTGGTGCAGGTTTTCCTGTATACAAGGGCAAAGGAGCTAAATTACAGCGCGCTTTAATTTCTTATTTTTTAGATAAAAATACCGAAGCAGGTTATCAGGAAATTCAAGTACCACATTTGGTCAATGAAGCCTCGGCATATGGAACAGGACAATTGCCCGATAAAGAAGGACAAATGTATCACGTGGGGATTGATGATTTATATTTGATACCAACGGCTGAAGTTCCGGTGACCAATATTTTTCGTGATGTGATTTTACAGGAAAGCGAATTGCCAATTTTATGCACAGGTTACACACCTTGTTTCCGTCGCGAAGCAGGATCGTATGGCGCACACGTTCGAGGCTTAAATCGTTTACATCAGTTTGATAAAGTAGAAATCGTTCGTATAGAACATCCTGACAACTCTTACCAAGCGCTTGACGGCATGGTCGAACATGTAAAAAACATTATGCGCGAATTAAAATTACCTTTTCGTATTTTAAGGCTTTGTGGTGGCGACATGAGTTTTGCGTCAGCATTGACTTATGATTTTGAAGTATTTTCAATAGCTCAAGACAGATGGTTAGAAATATCATCTGTTTCTAATTTTGAAACTTTTCAGTCCAATCGTTTAAAATTGCGTTATAAAGGTAAAGACGGCAAAATGCATTTGGCACACACTTTAAACGGAAGTTCATTAGCATTACCAAGAGTTTTAGCTGGCATTTTAGAAAACTATCAAACACCAGAAGGCATCTTAATTCCTGAAGTGTTGCGAAAGTACACAGGATTTGATATCATCAACTAAAAAGTTAATCTTTTTTAAACATTGCACTAATTGGACACAAAAAGGGGTACTTTAGTGCATTGTTTTTTATAAAAATCATGAAAAATTTTTTTAGACTTTCATTCTTATTGTTGAGTTTTTTATTAAGTGCTCAAAATGAGCAGTTGGCAAATAATTATTTTGACCGAGGCGAATTTGAAAAAGCTTTGACAAGCTATGAAGACTTGCTAAAATCACAAGAAGGGAATTCTAATTATTTTCAAAGAGTAATCGAATGCTATCAGCAGCTACAGCAATTAGATAAAGCTCAAAAAGCATTAGAAGATAGATTAGACAAGTACAAACAAGGTACTAATTTGGTAGAACTTGGATATAATTATCAACTTCAAAAAAACCAAGATAAAGCAAATAAGTACTATAATCAAGCAATTGATAAAATCAAGAAAAACGCTAATGAAGTATACGGAATTGCCTATGTTTTTGAAAAAAAATCTTTGGTTGATTATGCCTTACTAGCATATAAAACCGCAATTGGAATTGAGCCTAAAATGAATTTCAATTTTCAAATGGCCGTTTTGTATGGTCAACAAGGCAATAAAGATTTGATGATAGATACCTTTTTGGACGAAGCTTATAAAAACCCGCAAAACCTTCCAATTGTTCAAAATCAATTGTCGCGGTTTATGACCGAGTATGTAGATGTAAATTTTAATGAATCTCTAAAAAAAGCACTGCTTGTAAGAGCACAAAAAACCCAAGATATTTTTTGGAATGATTTTTTGAGCTGGCTTTTTGTTCAGCAAAAAGAATATGGCAAAGCCTTTATTCAACAAAAAGCTATTTATAAAAGAAATCCCGAATCATTTGCCAATATTGTGAATTTAGGACAAATGGCAATTGAAGACAATGATCAAGTTTCCGCTGAAGATATTTTGACTTTTGTTTTAGATAACACTAAAGATTTGGAGCTGTTAATTAGAGCACATTCGTATCTTTTAGACATGAAAATTAATCATGCTCTTGAAAAAGATTACCCCGTAATCAAAACAGAAATAAATGGTTTGATAAAAGAATTCGGGGAGAGTCCTTATACACTTTCGCTATTAAAATTGCAAGCCAATTTTGAAGCTTTTCATTTAAAAAATCCTGAAAAAGCCAAAGACATTTTAAAAAATGCTATGGAAATGCCTTTGAATAATTATCAATTGGCCGAGGTAAAAATGCAACTAGCCGATATATTATTATTTGAAGAAAAATTTAATCAAGCCTTAATTTATTATTCGCAAATTAATGAGGACATGAGCGGTGATGTAATCGGTCAGGAAGCGAGTCTTAAAACAGCCAAAACAAGTTATTACAAAACCGATTTTGAATGGGCTTCACATCAATTAAAAGTATTGAAATCGGCTTCATCGCAATTGATAGCCAATGATGCTTTGGATTTATTTTTATTGATAAGCGACAACACCGTTGGGGATTCTTTGCAAGTGGCATTGAAAAAATTTGCGCATGCGGATTTTCTTTTATTTCAAAACAAAAAGCAAGAAGCATTGTCACAATTTCAAGCCATTTTAAAAGACAACAAAGGTGATGCTATCGAAGCGGTAACCTTATTGCGTATAGGCAAGATTTATGAAAAAATGGGCGATTTTACAAATGCATTAGCAAACTATAATGCCATAATTACCCAGCAAAAAGAAAGCATTTATATTGACGAAGCTCTTTATTTTTCAGCCGAAATTTATAACACGCAATTAAACGATACCGAAAAAGCAAAACCGCTTTATGAAGAAATGATTTTCAAACATGAAGACAGCATTTATTATGTAGATTCACGAAATAAATACCGAAAAATTCGAGGAGACACAAATCTCTAATTTCTAAATTTTCAAATTCAGCAAAATGATACTCTACAACGTCACTACCAATATTCATCAAACTATTCATGATCAATGGATGCAGTGGATGCAAGAAAAGCATATTAAAGACGTGCTTGCTACAGGAAAATTTACTTCGGCACGAATGGTAAAAGTTTTGATAGAAGAAGAAATGGGAGGAACAACCTATTCTATTCAATATACTACAGATAGTAAAGAAACGCTACAAAAATATTATGAAGAAGATGCGCCAAGACTTCGTGAGGAAGGATTGCGATTGTTTGGAGACAAAATGCTCGCTTTTCGAACAGAATTGGAGTTGATTAGCGACCATTAAAAAAAATACAGTTTTTGGTTTATAGTTGACTGATTACAAACCCCGAATTACAAACCCAGAAGCCAAAACCATGAACCAAGTAAAAGCCAAAAAACACCTCGGACAACATTTTTTAACCGATGAAACTATTGCTTCAACTATTGCTGACTCATTAAGTTATGAAGGTTACGACAATGTTTTGGAAATTGGTCCAGGAATGGGAGTTTTGACCAAATATCTCCTAGAAAAATCTATCACAACATACGTTATTGAAATCGATAAGGATTCGGTGTCCTATTTAGATACACATTACCCAAAACTGCAAGGTAAAATTATTTCAAAAGATTTTTTGAAATTCAACATCAACGAGGTTTTTAATGGAAAACCTTTTGCGATTATTGGCAATTTCCCTTATAATATTTCAACCCAAATTGTATTTCGATGTTTAGAATTACGCGAACAAGTCCCCGAATTTTCGGGCATGTTCCAAAAAGAAGTGGCCGAAAGAATTTGTTCCAAAAAAGGCAGTAAAGTTTACGGAATTTTATCGGTTTTAGTACAAGCTTTTTATGAAGCAGAATATTTATTTACAGTGAATCCGGAGGTTTTTAATCCGCCACCGAAAATAAAATCGGGCGTTTTGCGTTTGCGTAGAAAAGTTGATTTTCATTTGCCTTGTAGCGAAAAAATGTTTTTCAGTGTTGTAAAAACAGGGTTTCAACAGCGTCGTAAAACCTTAAGAAACAGTTTAAAATCATTTGGTTTATCAGATAATTTAAAAGAAGATACTATCTTTGACCTCAGACCAGAGCAGCTCTCTGTAGAACAATTCATTGAGCTTACTCAAAAAATAGAAGCCAATGCAGTTTAAAATCAGCAAAGAACTTTTAGAGCAAATTGAAGAACTTATTCATAATAAAAACGATCTACAGATTGAAATATTATTGAATGATTTTCATCATGCTGATATTGCTGAAATCCTTGAGGGTTTAGACTTTAATGAAGCTTCCTATATTTTCAAACTTCTTGATAGTGAAAAAACAGCTGAAATTTTATTAGAAATAGATGAAAATCTTCGAGATAAAATTTTAAGCAAATTATCCCCAAAAGAAATAGCAGAAGAATTAGACGAGTTAGAAACTAATGATGCTGCTGATATTATTGCAGAACTATCCAAATCCAGAAAACAAGAAGTAATATCAGAGCTTGAAGATGTTGAACATGCGAAGGATATTGTTGATTTGTTGCGTTATGATGAAGATACTGCCGGTGGAATCATGCACAAAGAGTTAGTTAAAGTAAATGAAAACTGGAACGTTCTCACTTGTGTAAAAGAAATGCGAATTCAAGCAGCTAATATCTCTAGAGTACATTCGATTTATGTAGTAGATGATGAAAACAGATTGCTGGGGCGTTTGTCGCTAAAAGATTTATTGACAACTTCTACCAAGACACCAATTAGTGAAGTTTATATCAGAAAATTAAACTTTGTAAAAGTCGATGATGAAGATGTAGAAGTAGCTCGCATCATGCAAAAATACGATTTGGAAGCGATACCTGTGGTAGATGAATTAGGAAGGCTTGTAGGTAGAGTAACTATTGATGATATTTTAGATGTAATTGAACAACGAGATACAGAAGATATTCAAAAATTTGGGGGGACTGAAGGTTTGGATTTATCGTATACCAAAACAACACTTTTTGAATTGGTTCGAAAACGAGCTACATGGTTAATCATTCTTTTTTTAGGAGAAATGTTAACCGCTTCGGCGATGGGTTATTACGATGTTGAAATTTCTAAAGCTATCGTTTTAGCTTTATTTGTTCCTTTAATTATCTCGAGTGGCGGAAATTCAGGTTCTCAAGCAGCATCTCTAATTATTCGTGCCATGGCACTTAAGGAATTGCAATTGTCTGATTGGTGGTATGTAATGAAAAAAGAGATTTTTTCAGGGCTTTTACTGGGTTCATTTCTCGGAATCATCGGGTTTATACGAATCATGGTTTGGCAAAAAACGGGCATTTATGATTACGGTATTTACTGGGTTTGGATTGCAATGAGCGTTTCCTGTTCCTTGGTTGCAATAGTATTGTGGGGAACATTAACGGGTTCTTTAATTCCTTTTATTTTACGAAGAATAGGTTTAGATCCCGCTACTGCATCGGCTCCGTTTGTTGCAACTTTAGTTGATGTAACAGGACTAATAATTTACTTTTCTATTTCGGCACTATTTCTTTCTGGGAAATTGTTATAGTTCTAACTAGTCCTAAATAATCTGTCTCGTTATTTCTTCACAAAAACAAAATTAATCCAGTCATTGCTACAGGGTCATTTATTATTACAACTAATAATGTTTTTGGTATAATGATTTACTTTTCAATTGCTAAATTGATTCATGGACTTTAAGACTTTACAAAATTATTATTCTGAAAAAACTGCTATAGCTGGTAATACTTTGTTGTTAAAATCCCAAAGTGACTGATTTTCCCATGGTGAACCATTTGTTGATTGAGTACCTCTAAACGCTACCCATTCAGTACCCCAATAACAAAATCCAAACCCCATTTGTGTTTCTTTTATCTTTGATTTTAAAGCAAGTAAATAGGCTTTTTGTCCAAGAGGAGTAGCGCTATACAACGGTATGATTTGATCGTTTGAACCTAAAACATTTGCAGTCAAATCCTCAAAATTTAGCGTAAATGGATAAGCGGTTTCGGCAATAATAACTTTTTTATTATATGCTTGCCCCAATGTGTTGATAATTGATTTAACTTCTTCAAGGTTTTTACCGTGCCAAATAGGATAATATGATAATCCAATATAATCATAATCGATAGCCGCAACTTTGTTGAAAAACAAACTTGCATCATTGCCGATGCCTGCATAATGAAGCAATATTTTTGTGTTTGGCGATTGTGATCTAATTGTATTACTTGCAGCTGAAAGTAGTGCTAAAAAATCGGTTTCATTAGAACTTAAATCTGCTCTTGGCCACATAAAACCATTATTTATTTCATTGCCAATTTGAATAATATCAGGTTTAATTTGATTTACTACAGTTGAAGTGTAATTAATAAAAGCAACCTTAAAATCACTATAGGATAGACTTGCCCATTCCGCTGGAATTGTTTGTGCACTGGGATCTGCCCAAGTATCTGAATAATGAACACACAACCACACTTTCATACCAGCGCTCCTTACGCGTTGTGCTAACAATTTCACCTCATTTATAGTTGAAAGGTTTTGTGGAGAATTTTTCCAAAGTCTAATTCTAATCGTATTACAGCCTGCATTTTTGAGGGTAATTAATGCATCTTCGATTTGATTATTTGCATTATAATATTTTGTTCCTTCGCCTTCAATCAAAGGTAAAAAAGACATATCCGCTCCCTTAATAAAAAGTTCTTGACTTGATTCAATAGGTACAGAATTTTCCTTTGAACAGGAAATGAAAACAAATAATACTAGACAACAAAATACTACTCTCTTTATCATATTTCAAAGTTAAACAAATTTCACAGAAAATCTAAAACAAAAAAGCCTCTCATTTATGGAGAGGTTTTTAAAGTATCCGGAACGGGATTAAATAAAAAAGTTTGACTTCAGCCCATAAAAAAACTCTTCTATTGAAGAGCTTTTTGTACCCGGAGCCGGAGTCGAACCGGCACGGTTTCCCACAGGTGTTTGAGACCAGCGCGTCTACCAATTCCGCCATCCGGGCAGTAATGAATGACTTTCCTTTTGTCTAATTTTTAGAAAAATTAATTAAAGTTATCGCCATCTGGGCTTGACAGACAAAACCAACAACAGTTGGCTTATCGCAAAAAATAAACAACATAGGCACTGCTTATCTTAAAACACGTAGCAAATGTAAAAAATAAAATAACATTTTCTAAAAAAATACTCTAAAATATCCTTTCAGAGTTGGATTTAATTTCTAAATTTGCACCTCGGTAAAACGAAGCACAACTAACTAACTACAAAACAACAAATTACAATGTCGCAATTTGAACCAGAAGCAAAGATATTTGCATGTTCGCAAAGCGTCAATCTTGCGGAACAAATAGCCAAAAACTATGGTGTTCCGCTGGGTAAAGTTACGTTCTCAAAATTTAGTGATGGTGAATTTCAACCTTCTTTTGAAGAATCAATAAGAGGATTACGTGTTTTTATTGTTTGCTCCACATTTCCTAGTGCCGACAATTTAATGGAACTTTTGTTAATGATTGATGCTGCAAAAAGAGCATCGGCCAGACACATTACTCCCGTAATTCCATATTTTGGTTATGCAAGACAGGACAGAAAAGACAAACCAAGAGTTCCGATTGGAGCAAAACTGATAGCAAAATTATTGGAAACTGCGGGAGCTACCAGAATTATGACGATGGATTTACACGCCGATCAAATTCAGGGGTTTTTCGAAATGCCGGTCGATCATTTATTTGCATCGACTATTTTTTTGCCCTATGTTAAGAGCCTCCAGTTAGACAATTTAACAATCGCATCGCCAGATATGGGTGGTTCAAAAAGAGCGTATGCTTATTCTAAATTTTTAGAATCGGATGTTGTAATTTGCTACAAACAAAGAAAAGCTGCTAATACAATTGACACCATGGAATTGATTGGTGAAGTGAAAGGGCGAAACGTAATTCTGGTTGATGACATGGTTGATACTGGAGGAACATTGGCCAAAGCGGCTGATTTAATGATTGAAAAAGGAGCATTGAGCGTGAGAGCAATTTGTACGCATGCGATACTTTCGGGTGATGCTTATGAAAAATTAGAGAAATCTAAATTATTGGAATTAATTGTTACCGATTCAATTCCGTTAAAAAGAGAATCAAATAAAATAAGAGTGGTGAGTTGTGCGCCTCTTTTTGCAGAAGTAATGAATATGGTTCAGCACAACAATTCCATCAGCGGGAAATTCCTGATGTAAAAGTTGAGAGTTTCCAGTTGAGAGAAAACAACTGACGACTAACAACCAACAACTAATTTTTTATTAACTATATATTTTTACAATGAAATCGATTACAATTAAAGGATCACAAAGAGAAAGCGTAGGCAAAGTTGCAACTAAAGCGGTACGTAATGCTGGAATGGTTCCTTGCGTTATTTACGGAGGAAGTCAACCAGTACATTTTGCAGCAGAAGAAAAAGCATTCAAAAGCTTGGTTTACACTCCAAACGCACACACAGTTGTGATAGATTTGGATGGGAAAACTACCAATGCTATTTTGCAAGACATTCAATTTCATCCAGTTTCAGACAGAATTAATCATATTGATTTTTTCCAATTGAGTGATGATAAGGAGATAATCATGGAAGTGCCAGTAAAAGTAACAGGAACTTCTCCTGGGGTACTTTTAGGTGGTGTTTTGAATTTAAATCAACGTAGATTAAAAGTCAAAGCATTACCAAAAAACTTGCCTGATTTTATTGAAGCCAACATTGATGAATTACAAATGGGTAACAAATTATATGTTACAAAATTAGAAGCAAAAAACTTCAAATTAATGCATCCAGACAATACTGTTGTTGCACAAGTTAAGATTTCACGTGCGGCTATGAAAGCTGCGCAAGAAGCGGCAAAAGCAGAAAAAGGTGGAGCAAAAAAGAAAAAATAATTAATTCTTTTTTTTATTACCTAAAAACATCAGTTCGCGCTGGTGTTTTTTTTTGAAATTAATTGAGGAATTGCTGAAGGATTAAAAATTTTAAATTATCTCATTATCTCATTTTCAAATTAGTTTACTTTTGCATCATGAACTGATTGTCCAAATTATTTATTATAAACAAAACTACGGAAAGCGCTGCGGGAATGAAAAAATACCTAATTGTTGGTCTTGGAAATATAGGAGCCGAATATGCTAATACGCGCCACAACATTGGCTTCAAAATATTGGATTATTTTGCTCAAAAGGAAAGTTTATCTTTTGAAACCGCGAAACATGGTGCTGTTACAAACTACACCGTAAAAGGGAAAAAACTTATTTTGCTGAAACCTAATACGTATATGAATTTGAGCGGAAAGGCAGTAAAATATTGGATGGAAAAAGAAAATATTGCAATAGAAAATATTTTAGTAATCACGGATGATTTGAATTTATCTTTTTGCACGATAAGAATAAAAGCCAAAGGAACTGATGGTGGTCACAACGGATTAAAAAACATTCAACTCTTTTTGAATACTGCTGAATACCCACGATTTCGTTTTGGGATAAGCGATGAATTTAAAAAAGGACAACAAGTAGATTATGTACTTGGCGAATGGAAAGATGATGAAAAAGTAAAACTTATGGAGCGTTTTTCAGTAGCTAAAGCCATTATAGAATCCTTTGCTCTGGAAGGATTAAATGAAACGATGAATACTTTTAACGGAAAATAAAAAAGTCCCGAATTTCTATAGTTAGAATCGAGACTTTTATGATATTATTTTTAAAATTATTGAATCACTAATTTTTTTGTTACAAGACCTTTGTCACTTTTAATATTCACAAAATAAACACCACTATTAGCCTGATCAAGGTTGATAGTTTGCACTAAATTTGAGGATTGAGCAAAATTATTTTCATAAATTGTTTTACCAGTAACATCAAATACTTCAACAGAATAACTGTTTAAACTATCTTTAAACGCAATTGTAAAACTACCTTTAGTAGGATTTGGGTACAAGCTGAATTGATTTTGTAAAAATTCTTCGTTAGCTAAAACGTTCGTTTTAAATTGACCTGCTATAGAATTATACCACGCCTGCATTCTGGTCGCTTGACCAGCGGTAAACATGTACATACAAGAATCCTCTGCATAATCCATATAATTCATCGTTAACTGCAGGAAACCGCAAGTAGTTAAAGGTGGATTTCCACCACCTGGAGTTGGAGGATTATCTGCTGCATTGCAATCGTATCGTGGTTGATTACAAGAAGGTGTGTCGCAAACTCTGTCTCCGGATGTATTACAATCGGCGCCATCACAACTAACAAAAGGGTGATCTAAATTGAAGTAATGACCCAGTTCATGCGTTAAAGTTCGTCCTAAATTATAAGGAGCTGTGGGAACATATCCTGTGCAACCACTTCCTGAACCGAAAGAAGCTTTACTTATTACCACACAATTACCTGCTGTAGGCGAGCCGCCAAGAGGAGAATAACCTAAAATCCCACTTCCTGCATTTCTGCATACTAAATTCAAATAACCAGACCACGTACTATCGGTATCGTTTGTGCCCAAGAAATCAGTTCCAAAGGTTACTGCCACAGTTCCTTCGGCTATGCCAGAACCAGCTGGATGATTTTGTGTGGCTAATACAAACTGTACTTGTAAATTTCCAGTATTAGTATCAGGATAATTCGCACTTACAGAGGCCCAATTAGAGATATCAGCATTTGCGCCATTATAATCAGCATTTAAAACATTAATTTGTGATTGTGCCAATGCTCTAAAACAAGCTTTTATCGTAGAAGTTGTTGCAACAGCAGGAAAGTGAACTGCAACAGGAATTATAATCACAATATTCGCATTTCTAAAAGCGTTGGATTGTATTTTTTGCAGTTCAACGTCAAACTTATTTTGCTGGTCTAAATAAACTTGTCTTTTAATAGGATCATTCATTATGGCCTGCAATTGTTGTTGCATTCCACATGTTCTATGTTGTGCAAAACTAACTTGAATAGCAAGCAGTACAAAAAGTAATTTTAATTTCATTTTTTTGGAGTATTAAATTTTAGCTAGCTCAAATTTAAACAAATGTTTGGCATAATATAATTTTTAACATAAAAAAAAGGAAATCTAATAATAGACTTCCCTTTTTTTAACTACTTATCTTTCAATTGACTATTCAATGGCAATTCGTTTTACAACTTTTCTATTACCATCCGTAACGGTCAACAAGTATATTCCTGTTTGAACATTACTCAATTGAATATTTTCGTTGAAAGTGGCTTGGCTAGAATATGTGTTTTCAAATAATGATCTTCCTCTTATGTCAAAAACACTCACTTTAATTTCGTTTGAAATTGGATTACTAAACTGTATATTAAAACTTCCGTTGCTTGGATTAGGATAAACCGAGAAATCAGCGAGTTGATCGGAAGGAGTCGATAAAGAGGCTGTGAGTCCACAAATTTCAATTGACCAATTGTTAATTGTTCCCGTATCACCGTTATAATTATCGGTAGCTTTTAAGGTCCAAGTTCCGTTCATGTCTTTACCATTAAATGCTGCTAATGCTTGGTTTGGCGCATAGGTACCGCTTAAAAAAGAAGCACATACAATGGCTGGAGATCCATCATTAAATAAAATATTAAATCCTGTCGAAGCTTGATTACAATTTCTATTCAAAAGTTTTGTTTCTGTTCCATCTGGATGCACCAAGGTTGTAATTAAGTCCCAATTGTAGGGATGTACTCCTACAAGAGTAACATTTACATCAGAAATTGTACCTGAAGCGGGAACTGATATCGTTTTTGAAACTTCAGCGCCAGGAATATTTGCTCCAGCCCCATCTGGAACTGGTAAAGGCGTATTGTTTGAATACGTTGTACATGTAGAATTAAAAGTATATCCTAAACCAATATTTTTAGAAACAGCATAGAATATATTCCCAACGGCCTCAATAAGAATTCGACAAGAAGGCGATGGAAAGGTAGGTAACGTTACCGTTTCTGTACCATCATTCGCTGTATTAGAAGCTAATACCGTTGGAAATGTAGCACCGCCATCTGTAGAGAAAAGTATGTTTACATTAGAAGTATTAATTCCATTGGCAGTTGTACCAGCAACATTCCATGTTATTGTTTGGGTAGAGCCTGTATTCCATGAAACATTATCTGTAGCTGGGTTTGAGATTGCAAATGCACCTCCGCCATCTACTACAGTAACATTAGTAAGGGCACTATTGGTTTGTCCTCCTCCGAGTACGTTATCCCTTACAGTCAATACAAAGCTCAAAGTTCGTGCTATAGAAGAAGTGGTTTCCCAAGCTGGGGCTAAATTTCCGTTTAAAACGTCTGCAAATGGGGGCATGTATCTAACCGGAGAGGTACTTGGTGGACGAGATCTCCAGTTTGGGCCGTCAGTTTTTGTTGGAGAAGGAATACTAGCTGCTGGACTTATTATCGTAGCATCATCATTTTCTTCCCAACAATAGGTTAATACTTCACCCGAAGTTCCTGTTCCTGTTCCTGTTAATTTGAACGCAGTACTAACAGGGATTGTGTAAGCTGAACCTTGTACCGCCACTCCTGGTTTTGGATTGGTAACAGATATATTTGTACTTATAGGACATGTTTTGGTTGCCATGTTTGATTGTATTTGTGCAATACTTTTATAGGCAAAATAATCATCAGAATGCGCTTGTATATCGGTGCCGTTGCCTCCAATACCTGCGTAACTCATAATTGTTGTTCCGGAACCTGGTTCAACGTTTACAGCATTGTCTTCTGTGCCGTTAACTCCACCATAAGCAAATGTATGATTTCCTCCCATTTGATGTCCCATTTCATGAGCAACATAATCTATATCAAAATTATCTCCTTGAGGTATGCCATCCGCGGGTGAGGTAATACCGCTTCCTTTTGAAGCATTAACGCAGACACACCCAATACAACCCGCATTTCCTCCGCCACCAGTAGCTCCAAATAAATGTCCAATATCATAATTTGCGGCACCAATTACGCTCGTTAAAGTTGCTTGTAATTCCCCATTCCAGTTTGCCATATTAGCCGAAGGCGAATAAGGATCGGTCGATGCGTTAGTGTATATTACTAAATTATCATTGGCAATGATTAATAATTTAATGGCTAAATCTTTTTCAAAAACACCGTTACATCTAGTCATCGTGGCATTCATAGCCGCTAACGCACCACTTACGGTGCCTCCATGATACACGCCATATTCACCAGTACAAGATAAAGCCAGTCGCATCGTTTTGTATGATTGAGCGCTAGATTGCATGCTGTTTACAAGTTTATGAGATAAAGTTTGACCTATAGAAAAGTCTTCAGTACTGCAAGTAAAAGGTAATTGACCTCTGAATCTTGTTGCAGAATCAAAAACAATATAAACTGATGCATCTTTAGTATAAGGTTCTATAAATTCTGTTCCTGTTTTAGATCTAAAAATCATAGTCTGAATGCCTTTTGGATCCACACTGAAATTTAAAATCGCTGAAGGATCTGTAATTCCTTTTCCAATATAAGCTCTAATTTCAGGAAATTGAGCTTGCAACGCAGGTTCAAAGTTTGAAGATTCCCAAACTAGAAATTTTTCTAATTGTCCAGTTACGTTCGGCAACTGAATTTCAATTCCCGCTTTTCCAGATGATTTTTGAGCAACGTTGACAAGTTTTTGACTGAATTGGGTTGCGTTGAACTCAATTAATCTTTGATTTTCAGAATAAGGAGTTTGTCTTATTTTTTCTGAATTAATAGTTTTTCGGGAATCCCAAAGCTTCCAAACACTGTTTTGTGCAAATGAAAATGAAGCCGAAAGGATAAAAACAACTACAAGTAAATTTTTTTTCATGGTATTGTTGGTTTGTTATAAGTATGTAAAGATAGTTATGTTTAAATAATCTGCAAATCATTAGTAGAAATATTAAATAATAACTACTTAATTTTGACATAGTAGCGGTTTTTCTTCGAGCTCAAGAACCATTTTTGTAATTTTTTATTTATAAGATATATTACATAATTAAAAAGTGGCATGGTCTTTTCCTATATTTGTTATAACTTTTTAAATACATAAACATGCGCTTTTTTAAAATCTCCGTATTATGTTGCTTGTTTTTAGGTTTATCTTTTTGTAAAACGGCTACAATGGTAAGCCAAGAAAAAACACTTTTGAAAGTAGATTCTTTGCCCAATGGCTCCAAGAAATTACATTTTTTTAAAAACAAAAAGCTCCAGGTAATGAACGCCAATGGTTTCTTGTCTTACACCATGCTTCCCAGCGATTCGACAAATGTTGTACAGTATGTATATGCCATAAATCAAGAACAAGCAGCTTATGACGGTGGTTACAGAGAAGAAATTCTTTTTGAAATTCCTGCTGACACGTTAGAACAAAACTACACTAATAAAGAATTGCAAAAGACCAAAATGCTTTTTGGAAGGTATTGCTTTTGCCGAGGTAAAACAGGATTATATAAAGTTAATGAAGGAAAATTGCATGTAAATGCATGCAAAAAAGAAACTCACTTTGATTTGCAATTTAAAATAAATGAAGTCCCGCAGGTTACTACTAAAATAAGTTACTAAAGACAACTTTTTACATCACCGAATTTAAATCGTAAAAATTATTATTTTCAATATGTAAAACATATTTTTGCGATATACATTTTACACATCTTTGAAAATTTTCCATTCCATACCGTCATTCTCTTCCCACAATCAAACCGTGGTAACCATTGGTACATTTGATGGCGTGCATCTTGGACATCAAAAAATATTACATCAAATTACAACTAGCGCGCAAGAATTAAAGTGCGAAAGTTTGGTGCTTACTTTTTTCCCGCATCCCAGAATCGTGTTGCAAGAAGGCACTGAAATGAAACAGTTAAACACGTTAGACGAAAAAAAGCAACTTTTAAATAATTTAGGCATTGATAACTTGATAATTCATCCCTTTGACAAAGATTTTTCACGTTTAACTGCTGAACAATTTGTCAAGAATGTTTTGGTCGACGTGTTTAAAATCAGGAAAATAATTATCGGTCACGATCATCGCTTCGGAAGAAATAGAACCGCCAACATTGATGATTTAATTTCTTTTGGAGAAATTTATGGCTTTGAAGTCGAACAAATCTCGGTACAGGAAATAAATGCTGTTTCTATTAGTTCTACTAAAATTAGAAACGCACTTCTAGAGGGAGATGTTGAATTAGCGTCTAATTACTTAGGATATGATTATTCTTTAACGGGCATCGTTTCCAAAGGGAAACAATTAGGGCGAACTATAAATTTTCCGACTGCAAATATTACAATACAAGAAAGCTACAAACTTATTCCTTTAAACGGAGTTTACATAGTTAAAAGCATTTTTGAAAATACAATTGTTTATGGCATGATGAATATCGGAACGAGACCCACCGTGGATGGAACAACTCAAACTATTGAAATTAATTTTTTTGATTTCGATAAAGATTTGTACACTATAGAAATTACAGTTTGCTTGCTGAAGCGAATTCGTTTTGAACAAAAATTTGAATCTGTGGAGGCGTTGAAAAATCAATTATCTTTGGATAAAATCACCTCTCATGACTACATTCGATTACTGAAATAATTATTTTTTTATTTATCAATTTGTTAATAATGAATTTTCATTTTTTTTCTAAAATGATTTATTTATCGAAGATATTTTCTTAAATTTGGTACTATTCGTTAAATAATCACCAAATTTTTTTTAAGATGAAAATAGCAAAAGAACTTTCAAACGGGATTATAATTTTTGTTGGTATTGGCATTTATTTTTTAATCATTGAATTTTTCGGATTATCACACTTACTTTTTTTAAAAATGTTGAACACGCTATTTGTTTTTTATGGTGTTAACAGAACTTTACAAGCCAATTTTGCATCGGGAAAATCAGGTTATGTTTCTAACTTGCTTTCGGCAGGAATAACCGCAATTTTAGGAGTTGTATTGAGCGTAGGGGGTTTGCTTTTTTACATTTATTTGAGAGGCGGCGATAGTTACCTTGACACACTATCAAAAGATTTTTTATTTGGCGGTAAACCTACAGCTAATCAATACTGCATAGGAGTTTTATTTGAAGGCTTAGCATCGGCTTTAATTGTAGTTTTTGTAAGCATGCAATATTGGAGAATAAAAACATCTACTGCCGATTTATAAAAGTTTCATTAAAGGTTCACAAAATTGTAACTTACATACAATTTAACTACTTTTGGTTCACTATAAAATTGTACCTATGAGTATCACAAAACATAATTGGACCAAGGAAGAAATAATTGCTATTTATAACAAACCTATGATGGATTTGCTTTATGAAGCAGCAACAATTCATAGAGAACAACACGATCCAAACGTAGTTCAAGTTTCTACATTATTATCAATAAAAACAGGGGGATGTCCAGAAGATTGCGGGTATTGTCCGCAAGCCGCTCGTTATCATACTAATGTTGAAGGTAACGATTTAATGACCGTTAGTCAAGTGAAAGCACAAGCTTTGCGAGCAAAATCTAACGGTTCTTCTAGAGTTTGTATGGGTGCAGCTTGGCGTAATGTAAAAGATGGCGAAGATTTTGATCAAGTTTTAGAAATGGTAAGAACCATAAACAAACTGGATATGGAAGTTTGCTGTACTTTGGGTATGTTAACCGAAAATCAAGCCAAACGATTAGCCGAAGCTGGATTATATGCCTACAACCACAACCTAGATACCTCCGAAGAATATTATAAAGAAGTCATTTCGACTCGTGGTTTTGAAGATCGCTTAAATACTATACAAAATGTTCGAAAAACCAATGTAACAGTTTGCAGTGGTGGAATTATTGGAATGGGCGAAAGTATTGAAGACAGAGCAGGAATGCTAGTGGCACTTTCTACTTTAAAACCGCAACCAGAATCAGTACCAATAAATGCTTTAGTCGCTGTTGAAGGCACTCCTATGGAAAATGAAAAACCTATCGAAATTTGGGAAATGATTCGGATGGTTGCCACAACCAGAATTGTTATGCCCAAAACGCAAGTTCGACTTTCGGCCGGACGAACAAATATGTCTCTAGAAGGTCAAGCGATGTGCTTTTTTGCTGGCGCCAATTCTATTTTTGCTGGCGATAAATTATTAACGACGCCAAATCCTGATGTAAACGAAGATATGAAGATGTTTCAAACGCTTGGATTGGTCGCTCAAAAACCATTTATAAAAGTAATGCAGCCCACAACAGTTGAAGCTAAAGATTCGGAATATCAATCATTAGGAGAAAAACCAAAATGGACAAGGCCAAGCCATAGTATAGAAAGAAATTTAGAGGCATCAACAAAAGGAAAATAGGGAGTACTATTTTACTAAATGAAGCAAAAAAAGGCTGAATTATCAGCCTTTTTTTTTAGTTCTAAAATCTAAAGAATAATCTTTCTAGTGACGATTAGTCCGTTTTCCAATTTGATTTTCACAATCAAAGCTTGTTGACTATTAGTAATATTAGAAATTTTAAAGTCATTGCTGCCAATTGATTTGGCTTCAAACAATTGTCTTCCTAAAATATCAAATACAGTTACATTTTCAAGCAATTTGATATAAGATTTAATAGTAATTTGACCATGATTAGAGGTTAAAATTACATTATTATCCACTACTTCAAAATCAGGATTTTTTAATGTGCTTCTGTTATATCTTAATACAAATCGATCGTTTATGATGCCTGCTGTTGCATTAAAAATATAGGGGTTCTGTCTTAAGTCATAAATGACTCCTAATAATTTGTCTTCTAAATAAATGTTTTGAGTTATTTGAGAAAACAAACCATCAACTGCAGCAATGGCTATTTTATATTCTCCATTCTGCATGATGCGAACACCAATCGGAACTTGATCATCACTGTCAAATGGCACTGGTCTTCCTTGTATGGTAAGTGTTTCATTTTGGGCAAGAGAATAAATATTTAATCCATTTGCAGTATTTTTATACGCATCGTACAATCTGTCGAGTCCTAAAGTAGCTTCGGACACATATCCTACGAGTGTTCTTACCGTTTGATTGCTTGCATCGAGTATATCTAACCAAATTCTATGCTTTTCGTCTGTAACTTGCGAAGTTCTGTAAAACTGACTGTTAGCATAAGTTTTATTACGCATGCTGTTTTTAAAATTCACATTTTGAGTTGCAGTAGGATCGGGAGATCCGGGGCCATCATTCATCGACACTAAAAATCCTTGTCCTGAAGCAATATAACCATTAAAACCCGCAGGACCGCTTGTTGTACCAGTTCCATTATAAGCTATATAATCATTGGTGGTATAATTGTAAGCAAACGAATTATAAAACGAATTAGTTGTAGAAACAGGTGCTGTGCCATGAGTCCATAAATAAACAAAACCTTGTATATTGGTATTAAAAGTCAAAAAGTCTAAAGCTTTTATAGACGAGGGATATGGGTTTCCCACTAAATTCCAATTGTCATCAAATTTTGTAACAGTTACAGTATTGGCTCCAGCATAATTAGCTCCCGTGTAAGAACCTCTGCTAATGGTAGCAGGGACAATTCCGCTATTGACAGCACCAGTAAAAATGCTAGGAATAGGGGATGCAGCCATAGTAAAGGTGCTCGAACCTCGAACAATATAACCAGTTCCAGCAGCCATTATTCCCGTTGCAGGTTGCCAAGTTCCCGAACTTGTAGGGCTATTAATATTGGGAGCCAAAGGATTCCATTTATAAATTGGGCCAGGAGCTGGACTAGAGTATATAGTATCTACAAATTGTCCTGTAACTGGTGATGACCAATAAACATAGTCATAGCCTTTTATTCCGGCGGCGGTTCTTTTAACTTGAGTAGTACCGGTATTCGTCACAACTCCATTGTCATCAATCATAACTAAAGACCCGTTATTTTCAATGTTTAGGTTTCCTGTTACGGTCAAATCATTCTGAATGTTGACATAGTCATTGGCCCTGATGGTTACTGTTTTTCCGCTATTGATCGTTAAACTACAAGCATCAAAGCTAGGGGAAAAACCATTTGCAGTATCATAATCATTATTAATAATAACCGCTGTGTTTAGGGTTGGAACCAAATTAGACCAAGTGTTTCCAGCCTGCCATGTGGTACTTATAGATGAGGTAATTTTAACTGCATTACTGGCTATGTAGCAGGTTGCAGTGTTTTCTCTTACTTGACAATAAAATTGATAATTAAGCAGTGTAGCAATATTAGAAATAGTTAAAGCATTGGTGGTAGCTCCTGAATAGACACCTCCATCGGAAATTAAATTCCAAGTATTAGAACCATTTTGAACCGCATACCAAGTATATACCAAAGGATTACCTCCCACAAACCCTTCTGTGCCAGTAACTGTTAAAGTTGTTGCTTTGCAAGTAGGCGTATATGTTAGCGGGCTCACCGTTGGCGGAATTCCTGCTCTAAAATTGTAAATACCTATATCTGAATAATCATTATTAGCACAATACGCAGGTCCTGTTCCTAAAAAGTCAATAATATTCCAATCAGCATTAGAGTAGATAGTACTTGGTAAAGTGGCTGTATTCTTTCTTCTGAATGTTGCTCCTTCTGTTCCGATAAATGCTGGAGCCCAGTTATTGCTACCAAAAACGCCCCAACTATCTATTTGTAATACGCCATTAAATAATGCATAATGGTCATGTCCGCCAACAGCAAAATTAATCGAGCTTGCTGCGCTGGTTTGTGCTGCGTAAGAACCATTTCCGCCTGGATTTGCACAGAAACTGTCATTCCCTAGAGCCACAACATAAGTACTTCCTATTGGCAGAACTACATTGTTCAAGGTCATAGCCAAAGTATAAACTCCCCCATTATTGGCAACTTTTATAGAATAAGTACTTAAGTTTTTAGCCGCAGTAGTACCGTTATAAATCTCGATATAGGTAAGCGCGCCGTAATTCGAGTCGGTAACCTCACTCATAAACAATTCGCTTGCAGTCGAGCCACCTTGACAAGAGGTAGCAATATTGTCTAATACGGTAAAGACATTAGATCCCTGACAACCAAGATTATTAGTAGTGATTAAAGTTCCCGAAACTGCTGTGGCAGGAATAATTGCTTTGATTACAGTAGCAGTAGCCATTGCGGGTGAATAATTTGAAATAGTTGCAGACACACCATTAATGCTTGCCGTAGCATTATATAAGGTATTGGCAGTAGCTGTGATAGTTACTTCGGTACCTACTGGACCAGAGGTAGGCGTAATAGTATTGCTTGGTACCGGAGAACAATCTCCCGTTCCGTCAACCACAAATGTATAAGGGTTTTCATTACCGTCATTATTGGCAATGCTTACAGTGGCTGTTCTATACCCAGCATAACTTGGTGTGAACGTAATCGTAAAGGTTGTGCTTGATTCAGCAGTTACAGGAGATGCTGGCGGGAGGGTTACTACAAAATCACCAGGATTCGCGCCAGCAATTGTTATTGCACCGATGGTTAAATTTAAACCGCCAACATTAAATATAGTATAGGTTTTTGAAGTAGGTGTACCAATAGTTTGTGTGCCAAAAGCTGTTCTGTTTAAACCATTTGTGGTGGTTGCACCACTTACAATAACATTTCCACCACCTCTTATATCTATTTCTTGGTCACGAATGGCTGCAGAAATATGGTTTGCGATTGGCGATACATTATTTACGGTACATCCCGTTTTTACTAATGACGTTGCTCCAATAGTAGTACCACCATTAGTCCAATCAGAAATAGAACCATCCCATTGATTAGATTTAAAATAAGTTGAGATTCCTCCTACTACATCGGCAGCGGGAAAGGTGGCAGAAAAATCATAAGTTGGCGTTGTTAATCCTGAAGTTGTTATAGACCAATAGCGATTCAAATACGCTGTTGTAGCAAAATTCCAATTTGGATTAACAGTGTTTTTTACTGCCATTCCAAACGTAGCCGCGGAAAATGTTCCAGCGCTAAAGTTTACCGTGGCTGGTGAATACCCTCCAAGTCCAACCGGAAAAACATAAGCAGTTCCTGTCGCAGTTACCACTTTACTTAATACTCCACCAGAAACTGTTGCGTCGGCAATAACATAGCTGTTGGATGATGCGGTAAAACTGTTGCTGCAAGTAGATGCCAAGGTCATGGTGTTAGCTACTAAATCAATCAACCCATTGGTTAAAACTAAACTGGTATTAACGGTTAAGGCTGAACCCATCGCACAACCAATAGCAGCAGCAGACCTGTCAATAGTAAATGTGCCAAGGTTTGTATTGGAAGCAAATTTTAAGCTACCAATACTTCCAGTTCCTAACAATGTTAAGTTCGAGGTAGTACTTCCTTTAAAACTTCCTGCATTTGAAATTGTATTAGCAACTCCAGCAGTTCCAATAGTTAAAGTATTTCCGTTGAGGTCAAAAACATCTGATGCGTTTGCCATAGTAAGTGCTACTCCGCCATTAACAGCTGCGCTTGGTGAGGTTATGGTTAAGTTATTTAACAATTGAATTGTAGTTCCTGAACCAGAAGTTAAAACATAAGGGAATACTAACGGGGATGCTGATAAATTCTGTACCGTTTGAGTTCCTGTTTTACTGAAATAAATTGATCTGTTTCCGCCAGTGAAAATACCTGTAGCCGTGTTACTAAAGTTGCCTCCTAATAATAAATTGCCTCCAGTAGTACCAGAACTTGATAAGGTAACTGTACCGCTATTGGCAAGCGTATTGCCCACTGTTAAATTTGAAGTGGTAACAGTTGATAAATCAAGCGTAGAGCCATTATCTATTGTTAGATTTTTATCAATAGCGCGTGCCGCAACATTGCTGTTATAATTTAAAGTAGTATTGCTGCTTATTTGCACATTATTGGGATAACCCGCAGAACTACCTATTGTTCCAACACCAGTAAAAACCCATTCTACAGACCTAGATGTTATAGCAGCAGTATTGTAAAGCAAAAGTGAGTTAGAGCCATAAATTGGTGCAGAAGCGTTAATACCGGTGATAGCACCTCCATTATTGATTTGTAAAGTGCCATTGATAGTAAGGTTAAAACCACTGGCAGTTGTTATCCCTGCTGATGCTTTTGTCGCGGTTGTCAAAACTCCTGCAATTGTTCTGCTAGCGTTCATCGTTACATCACCAATAACATTTACATTAAATGGCCCGCTTGCCGTTGGCCAATAAATATCTGTAGTTGCAACTGATTTTCCTGTAGGAGTATTTGCTGCAGTATTTGCGAAATTTAAAGTCCCTGATGCTCCATAAACAAAAGTACCAGTTCCCGCTACGGTACTATTTTCTTCTAGTCTAAAAGTTCCATTAATATTGGTTGTGCCATTATTAGTGTAGACATTCGCATTGGCTACGCCACTGTTTGCAGTTGCAAGAGTGCCACCAATAGCTACTGTAGTTGTAGTTAAAGAGTTCCTTGTCACATTGCCTGTTAAAAAAACAGTGTAGGGCGATGGTATTAATACATTGCTATTTGCAGGAGGAACAGCACCCTTGTCCCACGTAGCGGGTGTTGACCAGTCTCCATTGGCAACAGCAGTATATAATGGCACCGCTGTAATCGTGATGTCGTCCAACCCAAATTCATCTCTACTTCCCGACCCTCCAATATCATTTGTAGACCATCTAATATAAAAGAAACCACTAGGGGCGATACTTAATCCTGAAATTGCTGTAGATCTTGATGGTGATGATCCTACTTGAACCCAACCTAATCCATCTGCAACAGCAATAGAGGTGTAATCCAATGCTGCAACTGGTGTATAAGTTAAATCATCTGGAGAATAAGAAAAATTAAAACTATTGGAACGCCCTTGGTCATTTCTTATGTAAAGATTATAAGAAATAGCCAAATCAGTAATAGTAGTGGTCCCATTATTTTGAATTTTTAATGTCATATATCCTGGAGTAAGATCACTTGTTCCTGGTTGAATCATAAAACAAGGATTGACGGCTGACCCTGGTGCACCAGTAAAAGAATAAAAGCCACCTATCCCAACTGCTAAAGCAGTCAGTCCTCTGGTATAATCAGTTGAAGCTGTAATTCGAGTTCCTCCAAAAGCCAAATTACCATCGCTCCAGCCATTAACTGCCCATGCATTTGAGTTTAATTGCCCTACAGCTGGAACAGCTTGAAAACCTGCAGCTGTATATGCCCCATTTCCAACAGTAGCTTGCATCGAAGCTGAAAAGTCAATCGTGCTGGATGGGCTTACATTAGTTAAACTAACTTGTCCATAACACGATATGTATTGTATTATTAGTACAACAAAAACAGAAAGTAATTTTTTATATTTCATAATAATAATATATCTTATTAATTTCCATAGAATTAAGCACTTATTTTTTGTGTACAAAAAAAGATTAAGACAAATCAGGTAAATTGTGGGTTTGTAAAATTACAGCTAAATTACTATAATACAAGATAGTTAGATTAAGAAGTTATTAATAAAATGTGTCTTTTTGTGCATATTTTTGTTGTCATAAGCTAATAAGGTGATTTTATTTACGGATTTATATATTTGAAGGGTTTTAAACCCCTGCGCTTCATGGGTATAATCTTAATTAATTTAATCATTTAAAAAAATCCTTTGTAATTTATAACTTTGATTAAAGATTTTAACCAAAAAAATGAACAATAAATTAACGGTAATTCAAGCTCAGCTTAAATTAGAATACTACTGTTCTTATCAAGAACGATGTCATCAAGAAGTAGTACAAAAAAGCTATGAATTGGGGTTAAAACCCAATGAAGTTGATACAGCTATAGTGCATTTATTGCAAAATAATTTCTTGAATGAGGAACGTTTTGCCCGAAGTTTTGCTCGAGGAAAACATTGCATAAAAAAGTGGGGAAAAATCAGAATTGTAAACGAACTCAAACTACGCCATATCTCGGCATCCAATATTAAATATGCGTTAACCGAAATTTTGGAAGAGGAGTATCAAGAAAACTTTGATTATTTAGCCAAAAGACATTGGGAAACCATTAGAGAAAGCAATGTACTAAAAAAGAAAAAAAAATTTTGCGATTATCTCTTGCGCAAAGGCTGGGAAAGTAATTTAATTTATGAAAAGTGGCAAGAAATCAGCATTGAAAAGTAAATTATGTATCGCGTGCCAGGAACCGAAAAGTGCGTAGAAAGAACTATTTAGACAGCAGTATACTCACGGCATTACCGCCAAAACCAACTGCATTTATCAGTATATTTCTAATAACTTTTCTAGGATTTTGTTCTGTTACAAAAGGAACGCCAATAAACTCTTGATGGCTTATCATTAATAGGGCAAGTTCTATATTGAGCATTCCAGAAGCTCCAAAAGTGTGCCCAATTTTCCATTTGTTGGTGGTCAGCATCGGAAGATTTTTCCCAAAAACTTTTAGTATAGCTTTGTATTCAGACAAGTCTCCTTTTATAGTTCCCGGTGCATGCATTACAACAGCATCTACATCAAATGGATTTAATTCTCCCAATGCCATCTTCATTGATTTCTGAAAACATTCTGCCTCGTCTGTTATAGAAATACTGTGTTGCAAATCGTCCGTTGCATGCCCAAATCCGGTAATGTAAGCCAAAGCGTTTTGGTTTTCGCCAAGTTCCAAACACGCCATTGCGGCGCCTTCACCCAACACCATAGTGTTTTTGTTTTTATTCAGATCTAAAGCGCGACAAGGAAATACAGCATTTGTTTTAGCATAAATTTTTAAAGCTTGCATTTGGGCAATGGTAAAAGCCGTTAAGGGCGCTTCGCTTCCGCCAACCAAGAATTTATCGGACATTCCTGCTTGCAACCACGCAATGCCGTTTAATAAAGCATGAAGTGCGGTAGAACACGTTATTGAATGTGATAATTGAGGTCCATTTGATTTTAAATCATGGGCAACCCAAGTAGAAATATTTCCTAATGTGGTGGTAGGAGAGGTGAGTGTGGCAACTTTTCCTGATGCTAAAAATTCGCGATAATGCTTTTCAAATAATTGAGTAGCACCACGAGAGGAACCTATATTTATTCCAAATTTTGAGTCGTTCCATCCTGCATTTTTTACCGCTTCTCTTGATGCTAAAATGGCATAAAGAACAGAATTGTCCAACGGTTTATATTTGGTATCCGAGTTTCGTATGGCTTGAACTTCTTGTGCTAAATCATTAGATAAAGGAGCAACTAAAAAAGTGGTATCGCCAATTTTTCTTTCAACGATTAAGGATTTCGGGCTTAAATATTCACACCAAACTTCGTCAGCAGTTTTTCCTAAAGAAGAAAATGAAGCGATAGAAGTTATGGCAATTCTTGTTTTTAGCATTATGGTAAATTAGAGCGCAAAGGTCGCAAACTTTTGGATTTATTACACAGAGATTAATACAGAAAAAGTCAAGATTCACAGAGTCTAAAATATTTAAAAAATTATCCGTGAATCTCTGTGAAATCTTCGTGTATCTCTGTGTAACGTTTACAAAATTATACTATTTCTAACGCTTTTTCCACAATAGTATATACTTTTTCTAATTGTGCATTAGTAATAACATAAGGTGGCAAAATATACACAGTACTTCCCACAGGTCGAAGGATTATTCCGTTTTCTATAAAGAAATTATATAGTTTGTTTCGCATTGTTCCATAATAACTTTCTTGGTTTTCTGTTTTGATTTCCAATGCAAAAATAACTCCCAAAACGCGTGTCGTTTTTATTCTTGGATGCGTTTTTATTTTAATTTCAAAATCCAAATGTAATTGATGGATGCGAGCAATATTATGTTGCATTTCGACAGTTTGCAACAAATTGATACTTGCCAAAGCTGCTGCACAACCTGTTGGGTTTGCTGTAAAAGTATGTCCGTGAAATAATGCTTTATTGGTGTTATCGTCATAAAATCCGTTAAAGATTTCTTGCGTAAAAGTAGTTATTGCCATAGGAATTGTTCCACCAGTCAATGCTTTAGATAAGCACATCATGTCTGGTTTATGCATTAAGTAATCCGAAGCAAAAGTTTTTCCCGTTTTACCAAAACCTGTCATCACTTCGTCGGCAATGGTGAATACGTTATTGTAGTTGCAAATTGCAATCATTTTATCTAAAACATCTGGTTGATACATGACCATACCTGCTGCTCCTTGTACTAATGGTTCAAAAATGAACGCCGCATATTCATTGGTTTCAACCAAATCTTTTAAAATTTGGATACTACTTTCTTCGTTTCCTTTTGTTGGTACCGGAATACGAACGACTTCTAACAGTGACCCCTGGAACGCTTCCGTAAAAAATGTGATACCGCTCGAAGCCATGGCTCCAAAAGTATCACCGTGAAAGGCATCGTGAAAAGCGATAATTTTAGATTTTTTAATTCCTTTGTTATAAAAATATTGCATTGCGGCTTTCAACGCCACTTCTACGGCAGTGGAACCATTATCAGAATAAAAAAGTTTTTTTTGATTGTTAGGTAAAATCTCCATCAACTTTTCGGCTAATAAAACGGCTTTGTCATGGGTAAAACCTCCAAATAAAACATGCTCTAAAGTAGTGAGTTGTTCGTAAATAGCATTGGCAATGATGGTGTTTGAATGCCCATAAGGATTGACCCACCAAGACGCAATGGCATCAATATATTCCTTGCCATTTTCATCCCAAAGTAGCGCATCTTTGCCTTTTACAATTGCTGGAAAGTTGGCAGCCGTTTTATGTTGTGTGTAGGGATGCCAGTTATATAATTTATCTCGTTCGGAAAGCGTCATTTTTTTTTAGATGATAGATGACAGACTAAAAGATGATAGATTTTAATGGATAAAAATGCCTATTATCTATCCGTCTACTCTCTATTTGTCTTTACAATTTTAATAGATTTTCTCTAAATTTTTCGGCATAATAAGTAATTACAGTATCGTCAAAATAAGGTTCGGTGTCAATTCTTCCTATAAATTTTGCGTCGGTTTTCATTAAAATAATTTCTTCAGTCGCTTTGTTTTCATCGCCAGAAAAAATGATTCCAGCTACAGCAATTTTTCGATTTTTTAAGGCTTCAAGGGTTATTAAAGTATGGTTAATGCTGCCTAAATAATGTCTAGAAACCACGATGACTTTGTATTCTTTTTGAATTAAATCAATCACAAAATTGGTATCATTTAAGGGAACTAAAACACCGCCAGCACCTTCAATCACAAGATGATTTGTTGTAAATGGTTCTTTAATTTGATTTAAATCTATACTAATTCCATCAACCTGTGCGGCATAATGCGGACTTGCAGGAGTATTTAGGGCATAAGCATTTGAATGAAATTGCGATTTATCATTAGACACCAATGTTTTTACTTTATGGCAATCTGAATTATGCAAATCGCCCGCTTGAATAGGTTTCCAATAATCGGCTTGTAATGCTTCGACCACAATTGCAGCAGCCATAGTTTTACCTACATCGGTACCGATACCTGTTAAAAATAGTTTCATTTAATTAAATTCGAATTGACAATTTTGACATTTGTATTTGTGCTTTGTGAAAAATGGTGCGATGGAAAGAAGCAGGAATATAAGGAAGCAAAAAAATGATTTCAAATCTTTTATAGAAGTAACCATGTCGATTTGTGTTGAACCGCATTTAGGGCAATTTATAGGTTGATTGTCATCGTCAACAGAATATAAACTAACATCTCCTAGGATTTCAACTGCTTTCTCAAAATCTTCTGTTTTGACGTACAATTTTACGCCACCCAGCAAATTACTGTATAACGGATTGGAATCAATGGTGTTGTTATCTCTCAAAAAAACGGCAATTCCTTGGCTCTCTAATTTGCCTTTATAAATAATGGCTTCACTTGAATATTGAAAGCGACGTAATAATGTAAATTTTTCTTCTTGCATGATAAAACATAGCTGTTTTTAATTTTGGGTCACTGATAATGCGGATCTAACAGATTATCACTGATTTTTTAAATTCTTTTTTTCTATCATTTGTATAAATGATCCTTTTAAATTCTGGTTCTTCACCGAAATTCAACAAAAGTCAAACTTCAATTTCAGTCGCTTTTAGGTAGTTCATTAATTGAGCAACGTGAACATTCATCAATAATTCACAGGCTTTTAGTTCGATAATTACATTGTCTTCAATTAATATATCTGCATAATATTCTCTATATAATTGGTTCCTAAAATATACTTTTATCTGTTTTTGAGCTACGACATTATACCCTAAAGATTTTAATTCAAAATACATTGCTTTTTGATAAACTTTTTCAAGAAAACCATAGCCTAGTTAGTTATAAACATCGTAATAAGCTCTTAAAACAACATCCGTTATTTCCTTATGTAATAAATTGCTCATATAAAATCGGTGTCAATTGGTTTTTATCATTACAATCTGTGGGCTAACAAACAAAAGTACTTAAGAATTGCAGTACATTCGAGATTTAATTTTCACAGAGATTCACTGCGGTTTTTTAGAGTTTCACGAAGCTACTTCTTTACGTAATTAAAAAACAAAAGTAGCTAACAATTGCAAAACATTCAAGATTTCCTTTTCAGTATTATAATTATGTATGCAAAAACGCAGTCTTTCTTGTCCTTCTGGCACTGTAGGCGAGAGAATGGGTTTGATATCAAATCCTTTTTCTTGCAGTTGAACAGCAATATTTTTTACTCTTTCATTGCCAGGAATAATGGCGGATTGAATGGCAGATTTGCTATAGATAAACAACGGTTTTAATCCCAAACGCATCTTTTCCCGATTGAAAATGGTGAAGTTGCTTTTTAGCGAATTAATTTCATTTTTTGCAGTGGTTAAATGGTGATAGCTCATCAAAATGGTTGCGACCGAATGCGGCGATAATGCTGTGGTATAAATAAAACTTCGTGCAAAATTGACTAAATATTTTTTTAGTTCTTCACTTCCTAAAATCGCTGCGCCATGGCAACCCAATCCTTTTCCGAAGGTCATAATTCGGGCAAAAACCTTGTCTTGCAATCCTAAACTTTGCACCAATCCTTCCCCGCTTTCACCAAAAACTCCAATTGCATGTGCTTCATCAATAACTAAATAAACACCGTATTTGTCACAAAGGTTTGTGAGTTCTTCTAAGTTGGGGCAATCCCCGTCCATGGAGAAAACACTTTCGGTAACTAAATATATTTCAAATAAAGCACCTCGAATGCGCTCGGTGTGACAGGACTTTAATCTTTTCTCCAAATCTTCCAAGTCGTTATGCTGAAATTTATACGATTTAGCATTGCTGGTTTGTATTCCATCGCGAATTGAAGCATGACATAGTTCATCGAATAAAATTACATCATTGCGTTGCGGAACGCAGCTAAAAAATCCAATATTTGCATCATAACCCGAATTGAGAATAAGTGCGGAATCAGCGCGATGAAATTTGGCAATAAAATTTTCGGTTTCATTATACAAAGCGTGATTTCCGGAAAGTAAACGTGATCCCGTGGCGCCATTTACTGGTATATTTTTATCTAAAAGAATTTGATGTGTTTCGTGAAAGATAGCTTCATTTTTGGCAAAGCCAATATAATCATTAGAAGCAAAATCAATTAAACCATTGGTAACGGGCAAGTCGCGCAAGGCATTGTTGGCTTCTCGCTGATTGAGTTTTTGTTGAAGTGATTTTGGGAGTTTCATTAGTACAAATATAGTAAACCAAATTTTAGTGTTTTGTAAATATATTATTGTTTTATTGACATTTATTATTGTTTATCAATAATTTATTTATATTTGCTCTGAACTTAAATTTCTTTATTATGAAAAAATTAAATTTACTAAAGACCATTGTAGACTTTACTTGGATTTTATCAGTCATTTTTTTTCCTTTAGTTATCGTACTTTCGATTATGATAATAATTGATAAGGAAACTTTCGACATTCCAGTTACTTTTACCACTGGGACGATTGATTTAACAAACAGTTTTGGTAAAGTGTCTTTGGTTTTAAATGTTCTTAATTTTGGAGTGGTTTTATATGCAGTACATTTTTTTAGGAAACTTTTAGGCAGCTTTGTTAAGCGAATTATTTTTGAAGATAAAATAAGTATTTTGTTAGATAAGATTGGGGGCTTAATAATTATCGCTTCCATTTTTCAATTATCTTCGGATTTTACTACAAAACTATCCAAACACGAGGTTGGAATTGAATTTGGTTACGGTCCCTTTGTGTATTTGTTAGTTTTAGGTTTATTTTTTAAAGTGTTGTCAGAAGTATTTAAAATGGCTATCAACATAAAAGAGGAAAACGAATTAACGATATAATTATGCCAATCATTTTAAATCTTGACGTGATGTTAGCGAGGCGAAAAATGCGGTCTAATGAACTGGCAGATAAAATAGGAATAACTACCGCCAATCTGTCTATTCTTAAAACGGGTAAAGCAAAAGCGGTTCGATTTTCAACTTTGGAGGCCATCTGTGAAATATTAGAATGTCAACCAGGCGATATTTTAGAATATGTAAACGAAATAAAATAATAAATTATGAAAAAAGATTTAATTATCCTGATAGTAGGAATGATACTTGTAATTGTTGGAGCCTTTATGAAGATTGAGGGGTATAGCTTATCACAATATGTTTTGATTATTGGATTAGTGTTGGAAGCTTATGTGTTGGCTTCGCTTGTTATCAAATCGCTTAAAAAGTAGAATAAAAAAAGCTCAACAATTTTGTTGAGCTTTTTTATTATTTGTAATCGTATTAGTCAGCTAATATAATCACTTTATTGTCTTTCATTTCAATTGTTCCTGAATTGATTTCCAGAAGATAGTTTTGGTCATTTACTTTTGTAAATTTATCAACTACTTCTTTATTGATAGCAAAACTAGCTGCCTCAATTTTAACAACACCATGTTTTAAGATAGAAACGATAGGTGCGTGGTTATTCAAAATTTGAAACGAACCATTTACTCCAGGCAAGGAAACCGAAGTAACTTCTCCTTTAAATAATGTAGCTTCGGGCGATACTATTTCTAAAATCATAATTGTGAATTGTGAATTGTGAATTGTGAATTGTGAATTGGCAATATTTCATTTACCATTCATCATTTACCATTCACCATTAATTAAGCTTCCGCTAACATTTTTTGACCTGCTTCGATAACATCTTCAATAGTCCCTTTAAGGTTGAAGGCAGCTTCTGGCAAGTGATCTAATTCGCCATCAATAATCATGTTGAATCCTTTTATGGTATCTTTAATATCAACCAATACGCCAGGAATACCTGTAAACTGCTCTGCAACGTGGAAAGGTTGAGATAAGAAACGCTGAACACGACGTGCTCTTGATACTGATAATTTATCTTCTTCGGATAACTCTTCCATACCAAGGATGGCGATGATATCTTGTAGTTGTTTGTATTTTTGAAGAATTTCTTTTACTCTTTGTGCACAATCATAGTGTTCATCACCTATTATTTGAGCGGTAAGAATTCTTGAAGTAGAATCCAATGGATCTACCGCTGGATAAATTCCAAGTTCAGCAATTTTACGAGATAATACTGTTGTGGCATCAAGGTGAGCAAATGTTGTTGCTGGTGCTGGATCTGTTAAGTCATCCGCAGGTACATATACCGCTTGAACTGATGTAATAGATCCTTTGTTTGTAGAGGTAATTCTTTCTTGCATCGCACCCATTTCTGTTGCTAATGTTGGTTGGTATCCTACCGCAGATGGCATACGACCTAAAAGAGCCGAAACTTCTGAACCTGCTTGAGTAAAACGGAAGATATTGTCAACGAAGAAAAGAACATCTTTGCCTTGATCTGAACCAGCTCCATCACGGAAATATTCAGCGATTGAAAGTCCAGATAACGCAACACGGGCTCTTGCTCCTGGTGGCTCATTCATTTGTCCAAAAACGAAAGTAGCTTTCGACTCTCTCATTCCTGGTTTGTCCACTTTAGATAAATCCCATCCTCCATTTTCCATGGAGTGCATGAAATCATCACCATATTTTATGATTCCTGATTCCAACATCTCACGAAGCAAATCGTTTCCTTCACGGGTTCTTTCACCAACTCCTGCGAATACAGAAAGTCCGCCGTGACCTTTGGCGATATTGTTGATTAATTCTTGAATCAATACTGTTTTACCAACTCCAGCTCCTCCGAACAATCCAATTTTACCACCTTTTGAGTAAGGTTCAATCAAATCGATAACTTTAATTCCAGTGAATAAAACTTCAGTAGAAGTTGATAAGTCTTCAAATTTTGGTGCCTGACGGTGGATTGAAACTCCGTTTGCACCGTCTTTAGGTAAATCTCCTAAACCATCAATGGCATCGCCAATTACGTTGAACAAACGCCCATAAATATCAGCACCAATAGGCATTTTGATTGGAGCTCCCGTAGCATTTACTGCAGTTCCTCTGCTCAAACCATCAGTTGAATCCATAGAAATGGTACGTACTGTGTTTTCACCAATATGTGACTGCACTTCAAGTACTAGTATGGAACCATTTTTGTTGATGATTTCTAACGAGTCATAAATTTTTGGTAATTCAACATCTTTAGTATCAAATATTACGTCTACTACTGGGCCAATGATTTGAGAAACTTTTCCTATTGCTTTTGACATTGTTTATATGTTTATTAAATAACTAGTATGGTTTATTAAAAGACCTCTTTTTATCAGAGCGCAAAGATAATTTTTAAAAACCGAAAAATCAATAAATATTTTAGAAAAAAAGTAGAATTTTTAAGGCTACTATAAATTAAAAACCATCTCGGTTAAGGAGATGGTTTTTAGTGATAAAAAGATTTTTTTACAAAGACCCAGGATACAATATTTGGTATTGTCCTAAATTAACTCCTTTAAAATTAGAACCATATTTAGCATTAATGGCTTCTAAAAATTTGTTGGCAATCAAGGCATATCCTTTTGGACTTGGATGCACGCCATCAAGAGAAAATGAATTACCAGTGACATAAGTCGAAGTCATAGTGTAGCCATTGCTAACAAGGCCACCATTGTTTACTTGATTTAAAATTGCATTTGCATCTACAAATGCTAATCCTTTGGCGGAAGCTAACGCTGCAATGGATGCATTAAAAGCTGTTGTTGCCGTTACAATTTCTGCGTTTTCAGCAGCAGTTAGCACTGTACCGTCTTGCATAGGATTTGAAACACCTATCACATTGAAAGGTGCTGGTGCACCTGATTGATATGTTCCAATTATTCCTCTGGAAGTTAGCAAAATATAATCACTATTACCCACGGTGTTACTCGCATGCCTTGCTCTGCCATATAAATTTCCGAGATAGCCAGCAGTTGGTGTAGGATAACCAGCATTTATTAATGCTGCAGTAATTTGGGCTGAAATATTTATTAAACTTTCATCAATTATTAAAAGAGGGTTTCTTTCTGTTGTAGCAGGATTTCCATCATCAGCAAGTATAGTTGCAAACCTGCCTGGCAAACCTGCTCCAGCTAATGCGGCATTAATTCCTCCAAACAATTGATTTAACTGTCCCGCTTGTGCAGGGGATAAACCTGGTATCGGATTTGTGGGTACTGTTGTAAAGAACGGAACAGAACTTACATAAGGTATATTTGCCACCACTCCTTTTGCTCCATTAGCTGTTAATTGATCTAAAAGTGTGGAATAAACATTAGCAAATACAGTAGGATCAGTTATGTCATTTCCGCCGTAAGTTGCAAGGTTAACATTGCCTAGTTGGTTAACCCCTACTCCTCCTGATGTTGCATATGCCAATACATCATTATTTCCTATCCACAAAGAAAAGAAAGTTGGGTTTTGAGCAACGGCATCGCCAATTATTGTTGCAGAAGGTGAAGATGCAAATCTTACAAAATAAGGATTTGCTTGTCCTAATGCTACGCCAGCAATATTTCCGTAATTTGCGGCAAGCAGATGAAAACTTTTTGCTCCTGGAACACCCATATTATTAAACGGACCGGTCAAAATATTTGTGATATCGGTGGTAGTCGTGCCACTTACAGGAGTGGGCACATTTCCCGGAGCCAAGTATAATCTTGGGCCTTGAATTTGTATTCCTCCTAACAATAATCCTCCAACATTATCATTCATGTAGGGTATTTTAAATTCGCCACCACCAACAAGCGCAAATTGTTTAGACAAGATGTTAGGGTAAGAGTTTTCCTGACCAGCTTTGAATAAACCACCATCACTGTATCCGGCGCACAAAGAATTACCAAGAGAAACATATTTAGAAAAATTTGCTGAACCAGCCGTCAATGGTAAACCGTCAGAGGAGTTTGAAACAACGGTTGTATCGTTGTTGCTAGTACATGCTACAAAGGTTATCGAAACCAATAATAGCCATTTTAAATTTTTTATCATAACTTTTAAATTATTAATTATTGATTACTATGGATTAATTGTTATTGAGGCAAACCATTGTTGTCCAATAGCCCCAGCCCCGATTACTTGTATGTAATCTTTTCCAAACAGATTATTGGCTCCTACTTTTAAAACTGATTTTAATTTTGGAATAGCATAGTTAATTTGTGCATCAAAAACTACATTCTCCGGAACCATTCCATCTGCAAAAGAAGACTGCCATAAATATTGCGTATTCCATCTTACATTAGTATTAAATCCAAAGTTTTTAAACAATTTTTGATTTCCCAATGAAGCTTTAACTCTGTGTTTAGGAGTATTAAAACTTGGAATAAAACCAGGATCTTCGGCTTGATTAAAAGTATACTCGGCATAATTATAATTAGCACTCAATTCAAAATCTTTATATACCTTTTTGGACAAGCCAGCACCAAACCCTAATGAAGTAACTTTCGATTTTGAATTATCATAAACCTGGTAAATTCTTCTATCACCATTTACTAATGCTGCGATTGCATTTGCTGGGTCTGAAACCACATTACCGTAGTAAGGCGTTACAACTCTAGATTGATTCAAAAAGTCATTATAAATATTATAATAACCGCTAATATCAACAGTTAAATCATTTTTGATTACGGAGCGATAACCAACATCAATTGCCTGAACTCTCTCTGGTTTTACCAAATTTATGTTAGCTACTTGTAAATCAGCTGGATTAAGTGTTTGTCCAAATGTTTGAACAGACGTTAAAGTATAAGAATTTGTGTAAGCATCAACTCCATTTAATGTTTTTGTAGTCGAACCAGATATTATCTGACCTGCAGCACTTACCGGTAGTGTTTCTGTAAATCTTGTTAGATTGTCTGGAGCAGAACCAATTAAAGCAAATGGGCCTAAATTCAAACCAATGTACTGGTCTTGCGTTGTAGGGTTTCTAAAACCTGTTTGATAAGAGGCTCTAAAGTTATGTTGTTTTTTATCACCTGCAGAATAAACAAAAGAAACTCTGGGTGAGTAAAATCCATCAAAATTTTGTGATTTATCATAGCGAACAGAACCTGTAAATTTCAGGCGATTGTCTTTCATAAGTTTCTTTTGAACTTGAGCATAAGCTCCGTATTCATCATATTTTATAGGGCCGTCATAATCGGTAAAAATAGTTCCATCAGAATTCATTACGTAGCGTCTGTAGGAACCACCTAACTGAATTTCGGCAATTTTAATTAAATCCTTAAAATTATAGTTTACGTCGGCGTGATACAATTTTGATTTGTCTTTAAATTTTGAACCTGTAACTAAATTTGGATCTGCAATCACACTCGCTAATGCACTTGCGAATTCTGGTGAACCTGGTAAAAATCTTCCAGTATCAGCAGTTGCTCTACCAGCGGCATGAGCTTGTTCTGGAGTTGCGCCAGCTAAAGTAGATTGAATAAAGGCACCAGCATATTGACCAAACCAAGTTTTGTCATCTTTCCATGCTCTATTTACATTCCACGCAGCAAAACGCATATCGTAAGAATCTCCAGCATTTTCATTAGTCATATATCCTCTAACAAAATAATTTTTACCTTTAAATTCCAATTTTGTTTGATTCATAAAGAAATTTTTCAAAGAATATCTGTTGGCTCCTTGATAAATAGTATTTCCTAAACCAACTTTGTGTTGAAAGATAATTTCATTGTCATCAGCCCAAGGTTTGAAATGTAACGAAAAATCAGCTTTTACACTTTTAACGGTGTTGTCATTTAAGTCTCTTTCATCATAACCTGTTCTAGCTACATTGTAATTGGGTAATAAATTAACGGCCGATTGAGGAATTAAACCTAATCCTGCCAAACTTTGTCCCACGCCTTTTATATTGGTCGAAACTTCATCGCCATATACATTTAATCCGTCATAATTTGGATTTACCGATGAACCCGAAAAATTTGTAGCTATATCTCTTTTATCGGCTGCAATCCATTCTGTTCCTTTCAGGAAAGTAAAGTTGGCTTTTGCCGCAAAGTAGGGCGAAAAAGCATGTGCTGCTCTTATTCCAAAATCATAATAATCATTTGTTCCAGCAGCTTGTTGTGTTGTTTGTCCGTATTTAAAATAAAAGCTTAACCCTTGATTGGTAAAAGGACTTTTGCTATTCATAAACAAAATCCCGTTAAAAGCGTTAGCTCCATATAATGCTGATGATGCTCCCGGGAGAAGCTCAACATTTGCAACATCTAGTTCAGATACGCCAATTAAATTTCCTAATACAAAGTTCAATGCTGGAGAAGAATTATCCATACCGTCAACCAATTGCAAAAAACGAGTATTGGCAACCGTTGCAAAACCTCTTGTATTGATTGATTTGAATGATAAACTGCTTGTGTTGAAATGTACTTCTTTTAGGTTTTCTAATCCATCATAAAACGTTGCAGCAGTAGTGCTTTTTATTTCTCTCAAATTCATTCTTTCGATAGTTACCGGTGATTCTAAAACTCTTTCTGGTGTTCTAGATGCAGCGACAACGATTTCATCCAGCTTGGTTTCTTCATCGGTTAACGCAACCGAAACTTTTTGATTGTTTGCCGTAATGGCAATTTTTTTCATACCATTACCCAAGTTCGATACCTCAATGTCAAAAGGTGGCTTTTTTGTGGTTGATAAAGTGAAATTTCCGTCACTATCTGTAACGGTTCTTGAACTCTCGCCAGATATTTTGACATTGGCACCTGGTATAGGTTGGTTTTTTGTGTCTTTTACCGAACCCGATATTGAAGTTTGCGCAAAGGTTATTCCGCAAAAAAACAATGAAACGATAAATAAATAAATCTTCATTTGGTTTTAATTTTTGTTGGTTTAAGTAGCCAAAGTACAAATATTTTTGATTGTATTAAAAAAAGCGAGATTTTTTCTCGCTTTTTTTAATTTATGACTGTTTTTTTAATTATTCTACTGTTACCGACTTTGCTAAATTCCTTGGTTGGTCCACATTACAACCTCGTAATACTGCAATATGGTACGATAATAGTTGTAGTGGAATTGTGGTAATTAGTGGCGACAAGGCATCTGAAGTTTCAGGAATTTCTATAACATGATCCGCCAATTCTTGTACCTGCGTATCACCTTTTGTGACGATGGCAATAATTTTACCACTTCTTGATTTAATTTCTTGAATATTACTCACCACTTTATCATAATGCCCTTGTTTTGGTGCAATGACAATTACGGGCATTTGTTCGTCAATCAAAGCAATTGGACCGTGTTTCATTTCTGCAGCTGGATAACCTTCTGCATGAATATAAGATATTTCTTTTAGTTTTAAAGCCCCTTCTAAAGCTACTGGAAAATTGTATCCTCTGCCTAGGTATAAACAGTTCGTTGCATCTTTAAATTTCATAGCTATCTCTTTGGCTTTTTCGTTGGTTGATGCTAAAGCTTCTGCCACTTTTTCTGGAATGACTTCTAATTCTTGAAGGTATCTATGGAAATCAGAGTTTGATAAGGTTCCTTTGGCTTTCGCCAAACGCAGCGCAATCATGGTTAATACGGTAATTTGCGTCGTAAAAGCTTTGGTAGATGCTACTCCAATTTCTGGACCAGCATGAGTGTATGCCCCAGCATTAGTTTCTCTAGAAATAGAAGAACCAACAACGTTACAAACTCCAAATACGAAAGCTCCTTTTTCTTTTGCCAACTTAATAGCGGCCAAAGTATCAGCAGTTTCACCCGACTGTGATATGGCAATTACAATATCATTTTTATTGATTATGGGATTTCTATATCTAAATTCTGAAGCATATTCTACTTCAACATTTATTCTGGCAAATTCTTCTATAACATATTCGGCTACTAATCCGGCATGCCATGAAGTCCCACAAGCTACAATGATAATTCTATCTGCATGTAGAAATTTTTCCAAATTATCTTCAATCCCAGCCATTTGAATGATTCCGTCATTAGCATGAAGTCTTCCTCGATAAGTATCTTTGATAACATTGGGTTGTTCATAGATTTCTTTCAACATAAAATGATCATAACCTCCTTTTTCAATTTGCTCCAAATTCATTTGAAGTTCCTGTACATAAGGATCAACCAAAGTATCGTCCTTAATTTTTCTTATTTTTAAAGGTTTATGAAGTCTTATAATTGCCATTTCTTCATCTTCTAAATAAATAGCATTAGAGGTGTATTCTATAAAAGGGGAAGCATCAGAAGCAATAAAAAACTCATCTTCACCAACGCCAATTGCTATTGGACTTCCTAATCTGGCTACTATAATTTCGTCTGGATTTTCTTTATCAAAAACACAAATAGCATAAGCACCGACTACTTGATTCAAAGCAATTTGAACTGCTTTTCCAAGTTTTATATTTTCTTTCTTTTTTACATCCTCTATAAGGTTTACCAAAACTTCGGTATCAGTATCAGAAGTAAAAATGTATCCTCTTTTAAGTAATTCTTTTTTTAAGGGTTCATAATTTTCAATAATTCCGTTGTGGATGATTACTAAGTTTCCAGAATTTGAAACGTGTGGATGCGAATTAATATCATTTGGAACACCATGGGTTGCCCAGCGGGTGTGTCCCATTCCTATTGTTGCTTTAGAGGAAGCAATAGATTTAGACTTTTCTTCTAGGTCAGAAACTTTACCTTTTGTTTTAGTAATTTTAAGGTCATTTCCATCGTGTAGCATTATCCCAGCGCTATCATATCCTCTGTATTCTAATCTTTTTAAACCTTTAATTACGATTGGATAAGCTTCTCTAAATCCAATATAGCCAACTATTCCACACATAATTTTAGATATTAATTAGGTTTTGTGTAATAAATTTCAAGTTTTAATTTTTTGTCTTCGGGTAAAGTAGGAGTTGTTGGTCCTGTCCCGTATAAAATAGTTCCTAAAGGACTTAAAACCGACATAGTTGGCGCAACTGTAGCATTGCTATTAGCTGTTTTTAATTTTGAAAGACCAACAATATTTATATTTTCTGATACCGATAAACCGAGTCTTACGTTGATAGAATCATTTTTAATTAAATTTCTAACATAATTCGTAATTCTGATTTTATATTTAGATCCTTTATTAGCTATCATACCGTTATTATCTTTTATTTGCTTAACAATGGTATTGTCATCATTTAAAAGAATTCCGCCAAAAATATATTTATTTAATTTTGGATAAGTGCCATTGCTGGTAATATCATAGCTGTAATCGACGATTGCTTTTTTATGGGTTAAATCATAAAGATAAATTCGATTTGGTTCTACCGTTTTAGTATCAGATAAAGTTGGCTTGTTTATATTAAAAGTTAGATTAGCTTCATTGATAAGCCAGCCGTTATATTTAATGTCATCAATTTCATCGGAAATTCCGTTTGGTCCGGTGAGGGTATACTTGGGGTTAGCTGAACTAATAGGTAAGTTAGAATTATAAGCTGTGTTAAGAACATATCCTTTGGTATCTGTTGAACCAAATAAATCTATAATTGCCATCGATCCTTCGCCACCTTTTAAATAAAGTTGAGACGCTTCCTGCGTGCTGCTGGCTGCAGATAAATAATCAGGACTTTCATTAGAATTCTTTAATAAACTGATACTGTTTCCATTAAGATTTAGCACAAACGTTTTGTAAACTCTTTCAACTTTATATTCGTTAACAGTTGTTGTAGTCAAATTATCGGGAGTTACTTTATCTTCATTATAATACAGTGTTATTTTACCTCCTTTAAAATTAATCAGAGCCATGTTATTGGTCAGCCCATTTTCAACTTTAAAATATAATCCTCTAAAATAATTTTTGAAAGTAACATTATCTGCTAAACTTCCGCTTGGCGCGTTCAATATTAGATTAGTAAAAATGGTTTTGTTTAAGTGTAATCGCATAGAGGGAATACTTCTACTGTAAATAGGGGTTACACCATCATCATTTAAAGTTTTTGTACGGTGCTCTCTTTTGTCAAAATAAAAATTGGTGTTTTCGTGACCATCGGCGTTTTGTAAGCCAAGTAATGGGTCGTCAACAAGTGACGCATCATTTAATAAAACCGAAATTTTATTGTTATCAATAACATCATCTTGATTTTGACCAGTATAATAAAGTTGTTGCTCCACCAACGATTGATTAGGATCTAAATCTCTTAAAAAATAATTAGATTGGTAAATACTTAATTTAAACTTAGACTCATTAACCCCAAAAATAGAATCTAATCTATAAGTATTAGTTTGATCCGCGTTAACTGTTTTTAATGTCTTAAAATAGGGAATTTCTATAATCACGCTATCAATAGCCGTCACTCCATTTGGATGATCAGAAACTACAGAACCATTGTTAAACACGGGATTTGTTGACGCCATTTCGAGCTGCGTTACAAAATTTGCTTGCGTGGTGCCAAAAGCTGGATTAGTATAAAAACCAAGCGCATTGATGGGCAAATTATTGGATGCTATTTCGTTCAGTTTTTGATTGTACGCTTTGACTGTAGCGTCAGTATATTTTTCAAAACCAAAGTGGTCATCGCCCACAATATTGGTTCCTAATTCATTAAAATCTTTATCGCATGATGCAAAAAGAATAGCAACTAATCCAAATAAAATGTATTGTGATACTGATTTTTTAAACATAAAAATAATTGTTTTTAGGAAAGCATATTTCTATAAAAGTTGGTATATGTTTCGGAGAATTTTTCTTTAGCGGCGAAAGGTAAAAAAGGTTTTCCTGAAGATTCTATAAATTTTGTTAAACTTGGCGATACATTTTCAGAAGCAATAATAACACCATCTGAATGTTTAACAGCAGCTTTTATAAGGTTTTCATAGTTAGGTAATTCTAATTCCTCAATAGCCTCTTGAGGGACACCGTCAAATTTTATTTTGTTGATCATTTCAAGATCTAAACTGCCTTCAAATGACTGTCCGTAAACTGAAGTCAAAATTTTAGTCTGCGAAAATAATGCTTCGTCCTTGTAATAATGTTTCATATAAATAGGCAACAAACTGGCCATCCAGCCATGAACATGTATGATATCAGGAACCCAATTCAATTTTTTTACGGTTTCTACAACTCCTTTAGCAAAGAAAATAGCTCGTTCATCGTTATCTGCAAAAAGCACACCTTCTTCGTCGCTAAAAGTGGCTTTTCTTTTAAAATACTCATCATTGTCAATAAAATAAACCTGAATTCTTTCTTTCGGGATTGATGCCACTTTAATTATTAAAGGCATATCCAAATCATTTACTACCAAATTCATTCCCGATAATCGGATAACTTCATGCAACTGATGCCTTCTCTCATTGATATTTCCATATCTTGGCATAAAAATTCTTATTTGTCCGCCTTGATCATTAATCATTTTTGGAACATCATAAGACATCAAAGAAACCTCATTTTCAGCCAAATACGGCACCACTTCAGATGATACATATAATATCCTCTTATCTTCCATAATCTATTTTACTTTACTTATTGGCACTAAAAAACAGGCAAAAGTACAAAAATTTATGCAGTTATTTATGAAAATGGTATGTTTGCAACTCATTTATCGAAAGCCAATGCTCATTTTTAACACCCAAAATGAATTAGTATCTCATTTGAATTTTGTTTCGAATGCTACTACTACAATTGGTTTGGTACCCACAATGGGAGCACTTCATCTGGGACATCTTTCTTTATTATTAGAAGCATTGCAACATAATACGCTTGTTGTGGTTAGTATTTTTGTAAATCCAACACAATTTAATAACCCCGAAGATTTAGCGAAATATCCTAGAACACTAGAACAAGATCTCGAAAAAATTAAAACAATTTCAGAAAAAATTATTGTATTTGCACCGAGTGTTAATGACATTTATGAAGGGAAAACAATGGCACAGCACTTTGATTTTGATGGATTAGAAAACCAGATGGAAGGCAAGTTCCGACCTGGTCATTTTGAGGGAGTTGGAACAATTGTAAAAAGACTCTTTGAAATTGTCCAGCCTACCAATGCTTATTTTGGCGAAAAAGATTTTCAGCAATTGCAAATCATTAAAAAGATGGTGCAAATAACCAATTTAAGTGTGAATATTATTAGTTGCCCAATATTCAGGGAGCAAAACGGATTAGCCATGAGTTCGCGTAACGAAAGACTAACCAAAAACGAGAGAAATGAAGCTGCCATTATTTTCAAAACCTTATTGCAGTCCAAAAATCTTTTCAAGACTAGGTCAAGTAATAGGATAACGAAATTTGTTATAAAAACATTTGAAAACAAAAAAAACTTTGATTTAGAATACTTTCAAATTGCTGATGAATCTTCCCTGTTGCCTTGTGTCCGAAAAAATAAAACAAAAAAATACCGCGCATTCATTGCAGTTTTTGTCAACAATATCAGATTGATAGATACGATTTCATTTAATTAATTTACTTTTACCCAATGCAAATTGAAGTTATAAAATCAAAAATTCATCGTGTAAAAGTAACAGGTGCCGACCTAAATTATATAGGAAGCATAACCATTGACGAAGCCTTAATGCAAGCAGCAAATCTTATAGAGGGCGAAAAAGTAGCTGTGGTGAACGTTAATAATGGCGAACGATTTGACACTTATGCCATCAAAGGGAATAAAAACTCGGGCGAGATTACGCTCAATGGACCTGCAGCCAGAAAAGTACACAAAGGAGATATAATTATTATCATGTCCTATGCTTTGATGGATTTTGAAGAGGCAAAAAACTTTAAACCTTGGTTGATTTTTCCCAACGAAAACACTAATTCACTCACCTAAACTATCTTGAAAAAACATGTAGTCAAATGGCTGACAATTTTTGTTCCTTTTTTAATAGGAATAGGAATTATATATTATCAGTTTAACACCTTGTCATCAGAGGAAATAATAAAAATTAAAATTAGTTTCGAAAAAGCAAATTACTATTACATATTATTGTCTTTAGTAATTGCTTGCCTTGGCTATTGGTCCCGTGCTTACAGGTGGAAATTTGCCTTAAATCATTTGGGTTATCAAACCAAATTTTACAATAATTTCTTTACCGTTTGCGTTTCCTATTTAGTGAATTTAACCGTTCCTCGTTCGGGAGAAATTTCGCGTGCTGCATTGCTAAAAAAATACGAAAATGTTCCTTTCGATAAAGCATTCGGAACCATTGTAGCAGAGAGAATAGTTGATTTGCTCATCTTTTTTTTATTCGTAATTATTGGATTTGTTTCCCAATTTGATAAAATATATCAATTTCTTTTAAGTCAAAACGTATCGTTACAAGCATTGTCTATGGCGGCTCTGGTAGGTTTAATTATGTTTTTCGTTTTTGTTTTAATTTGGATTTATGCCGAATGGAAAATAATTTTAAAACTAAAACAAAAAATGTCTGGCTTAATTGAAGGTATCACAACCGTATATAAAATGAAGGATAAATGGAATTATATTTTTCATTCTTTTTTCATTTGGTTTTCATATTTTGTAATGTTTTACGTGTCTGTTTTTGCCTTGCCAGAAACCACCAAAATTAGTTTTGACATTGTCATTATGGGATTTATTTTTGGCAGTCTTGCCGTAGGTTTTTCTAATGGTGGACTTGGAGCTTATCCTTTTTCTATTGCCTTAATTTTTTCGCTTTACGGAATTACCAAAGACGTTGGAACTGCTTTTGGATGGCTTGTATGGACTTCACAAACCATTTTGGCAATACTACTCGGATTGATTTCCTATGTTTTGCTTCCACTTTTAAACAGGAATAAATAATTTCGTTATATTGCTAGTCAATTTAATAAAAGTGCCATTTAATCCAATGCTAACAGTTATGAAAAAAAGTATCCTGTTTTTATTTTTTGTTTGTTCCAATGCCCTATTTTCTCAAAAAGTAACCGACTCGATTTCGTCCAAAAAACTTAATGAACAAAGGCAAATAACCATCGGTCTGCCACCATCGTATGAAAAACATCCGAATCAAAAATATCCTGTTTTAATCCTTCTAGATGGTGATTTTCTTTTTGACCCGTTTCAAGGTGCCATGAGCTATGGCTACTATTGGGACGATTTGCCCGAAGTAATTATTGTTGGGATTATCCAAAATAAAAAAAACGTACGTGAAACAGATTGTGCTTTAGACAAAACTACTGGTTTACCCACCGAAAAAGGAGAAAGCTTCTTTGAATTTATAGGAATGGAATTGTTGCCCTATATTGAAAAAAAATATAGAACGGCACCGTTTAAAATGATTGCTGGATTGGATACGACAGCCAGTTTTTTAAACTGTTATCTCTACAAAGACAATCCAATTTTTGATGCTTACATCTCTATGAGTCCAGAACTTCCAACAGGTATGGAAGAACAAATTCCAGATAGATTGACCGCCATTCAAAAACCTATTTTTTACTATCATTCCTCTGCCGATGGTGATGTAAAAAAAATGCGCAACCGAATTCTAGCATTAGACGAAGTAGCTAAAAAAATTAACAAACCAACACTTAATTATCGGTTTGACGATTTTAAAGGAGCATCGCATTATTCGTTGGTTTTAAATTCTATTCCAAGTGCTTTGTATCAAATATTCTCGGTGTACCAGCCTATTTCAACTACCGAATTCAATGAAAAAATTGCTACTTTAACTTCTGGATATGTTGATTATTTAGCAAAAAAATATGATGTAATAGATAAATCGTATGCGCTAAAATTGCCAATACGGTTAAATGATTTTAAAGCCATAGAAGCAGCAATCTTAAAAAACAAAGCTTACGATGAATTTGATAAATTAGCACAGTTAGCCAAAAAAAATTATCCAAAATCAATGCTCGCTGATTACGAAATGGGTCAAATGTATGAGAAAAAAGGTGATAATGCCCGCGCTGTAAAATCTTATATGAGTGCTTTTCAACGAGAAGAAATTGGAGATTTAACGAAAGAGATGATGATTGATAGAGCCGATGATTTGAAAAAAAGTTTACCAAAAAAAGGCAAAAAAGGCAAAGACGAACCTGTAGTTGAAGAGACACCTCCAACCGATTCGCCACCATCAGAAGTAATTCCGACAGATGCACCAGCTACCGACACGCCAAAACCAGTTAAAAAACCATAAGAATAGCTCGTAAATTTTGCATAAATGTCAAAAATAAAAACAACTTTCTTTTGTCAAAATTGTGGTGCCCAATATGCCAAGTGGCAAGGACAATGCAATTCTTGCAAAGAATGGAATACCATCGCTGAAGAAATTATCCAAAAAGAAGAAAAAGCAAGCTGGAAGACCTCGACTACCGATTCTAAAAGAGTTTCAAAACCGATGCGAATAAATGAAATCGATGCTACGCAAGAAGTGCGAATGAACACTACAGACGGCGAACTGAATCGTGTACTTGGTGGCGGTATTGTTCCAGGTTCCTTAATACTTCTCGGCGGAGAACCTGGCATTGGAAAAAGCACGTTGCTTTTACAAATTTCATTAAAATTGCCATACAAAACGCTCTATGTTTCGGGCGAAGAAAGTCAGAAGCAAATAAAAATGCGCGCAGAACGCATCAACCCAAATAGTGACAACTGTTACATTTTGACGGAAACAAAAACCCAAAATATTTTTCGTCACATTGCAGAAACTGAACCCGACATTGTTATAATTGATTCGATTCAAACATTGCATACCGACTATATTGAGTCAACACCAGGTAGCATTTCTCAAATAAGAGAAACTACAGCCGAGTTAATAAAGTTTGCAAAAGAAACTAATATTCCGGTACTACTGATTGGTCATATTACAAAAGACGGCACAATTGCAGGACCAAAAATTTTGGAACACATGGTCGATACTGTTTTGCAATTTGAAGGCGACAGAAATCACGTATATAGAATTCTTCGGTCGCTCAAAAATCGTTTTGGATCAACCGCTGAATTAGGAATTTATGAAATGCAAGGCAGCGGTTTGCGTGAAGTTTCAAATCCTTCAGAAATTTTGCTTTCGCACCGAGAGGAACAATTATCGGGAACGGCGATTGCTTCGACACTCGAAGGTATGCGGCCTTTGATGATAGAAATTCAAGCCTTGGTTTCGACCGCAGTATATGGAACGCCGCAACGCAGTACGACGGGTTATAACGCCAAACGATTGAACATGATTTTGGCGGTGTTAGAAAAACGCGCTGGTTTTCGTTTAGGAACAAAAGATGTTTTCTTAAACGTTACTGGCGGAATTTCTGTAGACGATCCGGCAATAGATTTAGCAGTTGTTGCTGCCATCTTATCTTCTAACGAAGATATCGCAATTGGAAAACACTATTGCTTTGCTGGCGAAGTAGGTCTTTCTGGTGAAATTCGGCCAGTAAATAGGGTAGAACAACGTATTCAAGAAGCTGAAAAATTAGGTTTTGATACTATTTTTGTATCTAAATACAATAAAATAGCTATTAAAAATTCGGCAATAAAAATTATTTTGGTTTCAAAAATCGAAGAAATTGTAGCGCAGTTGTTTGCCTAAAATAAGTTTCACACAATAAAAGTTAAGTTAATTCGTTTTTAATTAAACCTAACTTTTATGAAAGCAAAATCCCTACTCTTAATTGGGTTGTATTTTATTTTAATTTCCTGCAATTCCTCGAGTACTTTTCATAAATTTGATAAAATACCCGAAAATAACCGTTGCTAAAAATCAGCTCCCAAAACCTATGAATTTGAGATTAAAGACGATTCAAAATTCTATACTATAACTTTCAAATTCAGCCATGTGTACGATTATCAATTTGCGAGTGTTCTTATACAATATGTTATGGAAATTCTTGATGGAAAAACAGAAAATGTAACTATTGATTTGGCTATCAAAGATGCGTCGGGGAAACAACTTGCCTAGTGTGGTGGCGATATTTTCGATTTGAAATACCCGATTAAAGAAAAAAAAACTCGAAAAAGGAACGTATAAAATCGTCATTTCGCATAATTTCAAAGGTGCTACCTAACCTTCCTAATGTTATCGGGATTGGATTGGATGTTGACCTTGTAAAATAAAA
>NZ_JANXUG010000091.1 GCF_025352015.1 Flavobacterium sp. | reverse complement strand
CAAAATCAAAGAACTGGTTGGCAAAGAATACGCACCAGGAACCTTAGAGCGTTATAAAACTTCGTTGAGCCACACAATTGAGTTCTTGCAATGGAAATACAAAGTTTCGGATATTGAGATAAACAAAATAGATCACGCTTTTGTCACCGATTATGAATTTTGGTTAAGAAGTGTTCGGAACTGTGCCAACAATACAGCCGTTAAATACATCAAGAACTTCAATAAAATCATCAAGCTTTGTCTGGCCAATGATTGGCTAGACAAAAATCCATTTGCAAACTACAAATCGAAAGTAAAGGAAGTCGAGAGAGTTTATTTATCTGAAGAAGAAATTCAAAACATCATCAACAAGGATTTCAAAACTGAAAGATTATCATTAGTGCGAGATATATTCCTTTTTAGTTGCTTTACTGGATTAGCATACATTGATGTCAAAAACTTGACAAAATCCCATATCAGCATTGGAATTGATGGCGAAAAATGGATATTTACCCATAGACAAAAAACGGAAACCGCTTCTAAAATTCCAATTCTACCTGTTACACAAATGATTATAGATAAATACGCTGACCATCCAAAAAGTAACAACGAGGATAAACTGCTTCCCATTTTAACCAATCAAAAAATGAATGCTTATCTCAAAGAAATTGCTGGAGTTTGCGGTATTAATAAAGAATTAACCTTTCACATTGCCCGACACACTTTTGCAACGACTGTAACACTTACAAATGGAGTTCCTATTGAAAGCGTGAGTAAAATGCTTGGTCATAAAAACATACAAACCACCCAACATTATGCTAAAATTCTTGATAAAAAAGTTAGTGAGGATATGAAAATATTAAGAGACAAGTTTAATACATCCAACCAACCAGTAATCATTAATAACAAAACCAGTTGATATTTTTTTTAAATAAATATACCATTTGGTATATTTTAATTATATTTGTATCAAATTAGTTTCATTTGATGATGTCAAAAGCCGAACGTACCAAACAATATATAATCGAAAAAACAGCACCCATATTCAACGCTAAAGGATATGCAGGAACTTCTATGAATGACATCATGAATGCAACCGGTTTAACCAAAGGTAGTATTTATGGTAATTTTGAAAACAAAGACGAAGTTGCATTAGCTGCATTTGATTATAATTTTGGCGCAATTATATCATACATAAAACAAAAAATTGAAGTTCGTACTAAAATGATTGATAAACTTTTGGTATATCCTGAAACGTACAGGAATTTTCTAAAATTATCTTTTCTGGAAGCAGGATGCCCAGTATTAAATACATCAACTGAAGCAGATGACACACACCCGATGTTAAGAAAAAAAGCGGTTAATGCCCTTAAATTATGGCAAACATCTATAGAAAAATATATTGAAATTGGTATTGAAACAAAAGAAATTAAAGCCAACACAATTGCTGCTGAATTTTCAGCAATCTTAATGTCGCTTATTGAAGGTGCTGTTATGCAAGCCAAAGTTACTGGTAATTCAACAGTGCTAAATATCACGATGGATTTTTTAGAAAAAATGATTAAAGATTTAAAAGCGTAAAAAAAATTTGAAATTAAATATACCGATTGGTATATTTTATAATAAAATTAAAATAATTATGAACGAAGTATATATCATAGCAGCTAAACGCACTCCAATTGGTGGCTTTTTAGGCAATCTTGCAGAATTTTCTGCAACACAATTAGGAGCAATAGCAATCAAAGAAGCGTATCAATCTGTCGGCATAGATCCCAATACAATTTGTTCGGTATATATGGGCAATGTATTATCCGCAAATTTGGGTCAGTCGCCAGCAAGACAAGTATCAATATTCGCAGGTATTTCAGAAAATACCGATTGCACAACTGTTAATAAAGTTTGTGCTGCTGGTATGAAAGCAACAATAATTGGAGCACAGCAAATTCAATTAGGACTGGAAGATTTGGTCATTACGGGTGGAATGGAAAGCATGAGCAATGTGCCACATTACAACGTACTTCGTAAGCCTGTTAAATTTGGCGATGCAAATTGCATCGATGGATTGCTAAAAGATGGTTTAACCGATGTGTATCACAATTTTCACATGGGAAACGCAGCGGAAATGTGCGTCGAAAAATATGAATTAACACGTGAACAACAAGATGAGTATGCGTTATCATCCTATGCAAAAGCGGCAAAAGCTACAAATGAAGGCAAATTCAGAAATGAAATTATACCTATAAAAATAAATCATAAAACTGGCGAAACTATTATTGATTATGACGAAGATATTTTTAAAGTCACTCCAGAAAAAGTTTCCAAACTAAATCCTGTTTTTGTTAAAAATGGAACTATTACAGCCGCCAATGCTAGTAATCTAAATGATAGTGCCGCAGCTCTTTTATTAGCTTCAAAAGAAGCAGTCGAGAAATACAACCTTAAACCATTAGCAAAAATTATTTCCTATGCTGATGCAGCCCAAGCACCGGAATGGTTTACTACTGCTCCATCAATTGCAATTACAAAAGCTTTAAAACAAGCAAACCTTTCAATAAATGACATTGATTTTTTTGAAATCAACGAAGCTTACGCTGCCGTGGTTTTGGCAAACCAAAAAATCCTTGATTTAGATAGCAATAAAATAAATATTTATGGTGGAGCAGTTGCAATGGGACACCCATTAGGCGCATCTGGAGCTAGAATTATTTGCACATTAATTTCTGTTTTAAAACAGGAAGGAGGCAAATATGGAGTGGCTTCCATTTGCAATGGTGGCGGTGGTGCATCGGCAATAGTAATTGAAAATATCAATCTTTAAAATTGAAATATTATGAACGCAGATTATTTAGAAAGTACCAAAAAGCAATTTGAGTATTACAAAATGCTAGGCGACAAAACCATTGATCAATTGCCAGACGATAAATTATTTTGGCAATACAATGACGAAAGTAACAGCATTGCCATTATTGTAAAACATTTGAGTGGGAATATGTTATCACGTTGGACAGATTTTTTGACCTCCGACGGAGAGAAAGAATGGAGACATCGTGATACCGAATTTGACAACGACATTAAAACCAAAGCCGAACTAATTCAAAAATGGAATGACGGCTGGAATTGTCTTTTCAATGCATTAAATTCTTTACAAGAAGATGATTTCTCAAAAACAATTTATATACGAAACCAAGGTCATTCCATCACGGAAGCCATTAATAGACAACTGGCTCATTACCCTTATCACATTGGACAAATGGTGTTTATTGGTAAAATGATTTGTAATGATAAATGGATTTCGCTTTCAATTCCAAAAGGAAATTCAAACACGTATAATGTTGAAAAATTTTCTAAAGAAAAACACAATGAACACTTTACTGAAGAGTTCCTGAAAAATCCAACGAAAGATGAATAAAAACGAAATAATAACCAATCTCAATACAGAACATTCAGCATTTTGGGACACAGCAATTCATTTGCCTAATGTCAATCTTTCCATAAACGATAAATGGTCTGTTACTCAAAATGTGGAACACATTAATATTGCTTTGTCACGAGTTAATAACTATTTAGCACTTCCAAAATCGACTATCAAATCCAATTTCGGATTATCAGAAAGAACATCTACAAGCAATGAAACAGTTATTAAAATGTTTAAAAATGCGCTAAAAAACGGAGCAAAAGCGACGGGACTATTTATTCCAGAATTAGATCTAAATGCAAACATCGATGTATTAGTCAATCAAGGGAAGGATTTACTCGCAACCTTAATTTCAAATTTACAAAATTGGTCAGAAGAAGAATTTGAAATATACAATTGTCCACATCCAGTTTTAGGAAAATTTACCGTCAGAGAAATACTTTATTTCACTATTTATCACGTGCAACATCACAATGAAACAATCAAAAAAATGATGTAAAATGAGCTTAAAAACAACAGAAACCTATCAAATTGCAAATACTTCAACAGCCGATTTAGACTTCATATATACTCTTTTTGAAGAAGCGATTACTTATATAAAAAAGAATAATTATGTCGGTTGGACTACCTACGACAAAAACTTTATCAAACAGGATATTAAAAAGAGCCTACAATTTAAAATCATGAACGGAAACGACATCTTATGTCTTTTCAGCATTTGTTTTAGTGACGTATTGATTTGGAGAGAAAAGGAAAATGGCGATGCCATTTATTTACACCGGATAGTTGTTAATCCTGCATTCAAGGGACAAAAACAGTTTGAAAA
>NZ_JANXUG010000089.1 GCF_025352015.1 Flavobacterium sp. | reverse complement strand
CGAATACTTTCATCACATTCTAATGATAATGTCTTGGTGGAGCATTATTTAGACCCTACTATCTTAACAACTATTGAAAAAGGTGCACTTAACATTAAAATATTTGGTTCTTAGACATTATCTACAATATCCCCTTAAATGGGGATTTTTTTTCTTTTTTACAAAAAAACAGACATCAAACAATAAAATTCCTTACTCCATTTCCTTACTCCGTAAAACTCTAATAAGATTGACTTTCAATAAAAAACCCCTTAATACCTGAATATTAAGGGGTTTTGGTGTAGCGAGGACGGGAGTTGAACCCGTGACCTCAGGGTTATGAATCCTGCGCTCTAACCGACTGAGCTACCTCGCCATAACACTACAATCCCTGATTGCGGGTGCAAATATAAAATTAATATCAAAGCATGCCAAGCTAAAACATTTATTTTTTTTATTTTTTAAAAAGGTTTTTTTATTGATTTTTTATTCTATATATTTCCAAAAAATTTGTTCATATTATGGATAACAAAATACGCTATGAGCTTGAATTTCCATTAAATTCTTCCCCTCAATTACTTTATCAGTATATTTCAACACCATCGGGATTGCAGGAATGGTTTGCTGATAACGTTAATTCTAGAGGAGAGTTCTTTACATTTATATGGGATGATGTTGAGGAAAATGCGCGTCTTTCTTCAAAAAAAACTGGAGAGAAAGTAAAATTCAAATGGGTTGATGATTCAAAAAATGACACAGAATACTATTTTGAACTAAAAATTTTAGAGGACGAAATTACCAAAGATGTTTCTTTAATGGTGGTTGATTTTGCCCATGAAGATGAAATTGATGAATCAAAACTTTTGTGGGAAAATCAAATTTCGGATCTAAAACATGTTATAGGATCTATTTAAATACCTATTTTAAAAGTTATATTTGTCCCGTTTTAAACGGGATTTTTTATGATCAATTTTAATGGTGTAGTTCAGAGTTCAGATTTGCAGGTATCAATATTTAATCGCTCGTTTCTATATGGCGATGGTGTGTTTGAGACGCTAAAGGTGGTAAACAATAAAATTTTATTTTTTGAAGACCACTATTTTAGGTTAATGGCTTCGATGCGGATCATCAGAATGGAAATTCCCATGACTTTTACTTTGGAATTCTTTGAACAACAGATTTTAGATTTGGTTAAACGCAATAATCTAGAAAATTCAGCTCGTGTTAGGTTTACTGTTTTTAGAAATCAAGGAGGATATTACTTGCCATCGGTTAACTCGGTTTCTTTCGTGATACAAGCTAGTGCGTTAACTCACAAAAAATATCATTTTGATCTAAGCCCCTTTGAAGTTGATTTGTATAAGGATTTTGTTGTCTCAAAACAATTGCTGTCTACGCTGAAAACAGCGAACAGGATTATTCATATTACAGCAAGTATTTTTGCCCAAGAAAATCAATTGAATTCCTGTTTACTTATCAATGAAGCTAAAAATGTAGTTGAAGCAACAAACGGAAATTTGTTTATGTTGATGGGCAATACACTTATTACGCCCCCAATTTCTGAAGGTTGCTTAAACGGAATTATGAGAAAGCAAATCATGGTTTTAGCCAAACAAATCAATAATATAGATATGGTTGAAATGGAAATTTCCCCTTTTGATTTACAAAAAGCAGATGAATTATTTATTACAAATGTAATTGTTGGAATACAACCTATAAAAAAATACCGTAAAAAAGAATTTAGAGTTCAGTTTTCTAAACAACTTGTTGAAAAACTCAATCTAATTATAGAAGCTTAATTCAAGACAGGATTTTCTGGTGCGTTTGACCAAATAAGATATTCGCCACCCAATTCAATAATTTTTTCTTTCCAAAAATGAGCTGATGCTTTTCCCAAAATTCTATTTTCATAAATATTATTGGTTAAAATCCAAGAATTAGAATGCATTTCATTTTCCAATTGTCCTGCTTCCCAGCCGGTGTAGCCAAGAAAGAAACGAATATTTTTTTTCTTAATAGTACCGCTTTTAATTAAATCTTTGGTTAAATCAAAATTTCCACCCCAGTATATACCGTTGGATATTTCTATACTCTCCAAAATTAAATCAGGAACATTATGAATAAAATATAAGTTGTCTTGTTCAACAGGACCACCATTATAGATTTTAAAATTTGATTCAATTTCTGGTAATAAATCTTGTATCGTGTATTTTAGTGGTTTATTCAAGATAAAACCAACAGAACCTTCTGCATTATGATCTGCTAATAATATTACAGATCGATTAAATGATAAATCGCCTAAAATAGACGGTTCGGCTATTAACAGGTGACCTTTGTTAAGTTTTTCTGTAATCATTTTAAGCTAATTTTTATTAAAGTTGCTAAAAAAAAATCGAGTAACCAAATTATTAAAGATAAAAACAAAAAAAACCATACGCCGTAGCATATGGTTTTTGTATATCAGTTCAACTAAAGTATTAGTTTACTGCTCCGTCTAATTCAGCACCTGCTTTGAATTTAACTACATTTTTAGCAGCAATTTTAATAGTTTTACCAGTTTGTGGGTTTCTTCCATCTCTTGCAGCTCTTTTAGATACTGACCAAGACCCGAATCCCACTAAAGATACTCTTCCACCTTTTTTAAGAGTACCGCCTACATTTCCTAAAAATGATTCTAAAGCTAATTTCGCAGCAGCTTTGGTAATTCCTGCATCAGCTGCAATTGCGTCGATTAATTCTGATTTGTTCATAATGTTATTTATTAATTGTTGGTTAAACATTTTGTTAATGAAAACAAATTTAAAAGGAATTCCTTACTGCACAAGAGTTTTCATGTTTTTTTCAAATATTTGTTGATAACTTGGTTTATTTGTTGATAAACCAACGTATTTCAGAGGTTTTCCACTTAAATAAAGCCTTGAGACCTTATTCTGCTTGTGCTTTTTTAGAAAAAGAAATTCCATTTAGCAATTCATTTGTTGCCATTTTTTTCTTTCCGGGAAATTGTAGCTTTGTAATTTGGATAAATCCATCTTTTACAGCAATTAATAGCTCTTTTTTGTTGGTAATTATTTGACCTACAGTATAGGTGTGTTTTTCGAGATGCATTTTTGTCTCATATATTTTTATATTCCATTCATCTTCATTGTCTTTAATAATGCACCATGCCGCAGGATAGGGCGATAAACCTCGTATTAAATTTTGAATTTCTGTAGCCGATTTTGTCCAATCAATTTGACAATTTTCTCTATTAAGTTTATATGCTGTGTTTATCTCGGCGGTATCTTCTTGAATGGTTGTCCTTACATTCCCTTTTTCTATAATGACTAATGTTTCCATAACAAGATTACTTCCTGCTATCATTAATTTATCATGAAGACTACCCGCATTTTCATCACAAGAGATTAGAACTACTTTATTTAAAATCATAGCTCCAGTATCTATCTTATCATCAATGAAAAATGTGGTTACGCCTGTTTTAGTTTCCCCATTGATTATTGCCCAGTTAATTGGTGCTGCGCCGCGATAGTTTGGTAATAATGAAGCGTGCAAATTAAAAGTACCTAATTTTGGCATTCGCCAAACGGTTTCGGGCAACATTCTAAAGGCTACAACAATTTGCAAATTGGCGTTTAAACTTTGAAGTTCCGATAAAAAAGCATCATCCTTAAGATTGGAAGGTTGTAATAGTTTTAAGTCGTGTTGCAAAGCATACTCTTTTACAGCCGAATATTTTATCTTTTGACCACGACCAGCAGGTTTATCTACGGCAGTGATAACGCCAACAATTTCGTATTTATTTTTAATAATGGTGTCCAAAATCCCCACAGCAAATTCTGGTGTTCCCATAAAAACTATTCTTAATTTTTCCATAATCTGTGACGGTCAACAAAAACTACCGTTTTATTTACTACTATTTGAGGAATATAAATTACTAGATTTGATATTTATTGTTTCATTTTCTAGCAATGTTTCCAGTGCAAAGATAACATCGTCTTTTGAAAATTTAGTCAGTTTTTGAATATCTCTAGAACTTAAATCTTGCATTCTTAATAACTCAATAATTTTGAGTGATACACTTTCAGGATTTATTTTCTTTTTGTTTTTTGAAATACAATAAGAGCAAATGCCACAATATTCTTTTAGGCTTTCGCCAAAGTAGAGCATCAACAATTTCTGTTTACAGGTTTTAGTATCATTACTATATTCAAGCACTGCTTGTAATTGCCCAATTTTTAATTTGTTTTGTGCTTCAAGATGTTTTGAAACCCTATTTATAGTGCGCTCATCTTCACGAACTTCGTTAAACGTAATTTTCGCATCATTGTTTCGGGCAATTAAATCTACAATTTGTTTTTCATTTAATTTATGTAACAGCGAAATCACTTCGGTTTCATTGGTATTCGATTTTTTGGCGATTACCATTGTATTGAAAGCCGTTTGTATTTCATAAATTCCGGGATAGGTTCGCAAAATAGCGAGCATGATTTCCTCATCATTAGGGTTTAAACTCATATATCGAATTACCTCTTTCGATGGAATGATAAATTGTAAAATTATTTTTTCTGAAAACTCCTGTGACAAAGTGATAATCCCTTGCCTGTCCAAAAATTGCAGCGCATTGTAAGTTTTTAGAGTAGGGAAATTATATTTGCTGCAAAATTGATGGAGATTAAAGCCAAACTGTTCATCAATGCCTTCGCCATACGCAATCTGTAAGAACGAACAGAGTTTTAGAAACACCAAATTTAAAAATGCTTTATCAGGTAAAACACTGATAAATTGCGTTTGAGCATGTAAAATATCTGATGGATTATTGAGCAAAACAGCAAACGCTTTTTCACCATTTCTTCCAGCACGACCCGTTTCTTGGTAATAGTTTTCGAGATTTTGAGGCAAGTGCAAATGAATAATTGTTTTTACATTTGCCTTATCGATGCCCATCCCAAAAGCATTGGTGGAAACCATGATTGGTGTTTTTTCATCCATCCAAAGTTTCATGTTTTTTTCTTTGTCTTTATACGATAAGCCCCCATGATAATAGGTCGCTTTTAGCCCAATACTTTCCAACTGATGAACCGTTTCTGTGCAAGATTTTCTGTTGGTTACATATATTATACAAGGTTCAGGATTCTTAAACAAAATTTGATTCAAAAGATGCAATTTGTCTTCGGTTTCAAATACCATGTAAGCAATGTTTTTTCTATAAAATGATTTCGAGAAAACCAGCGGATTATCTAATCTTAATTGGGTTATAATATCTTCCCTCACTCTTGTTGTTGCCGACGCGGTCAAAGCCAAAAAAGGAATTTTAGGAAAATATTCTTTGAGCTGTGCAATTTTTAAATATGCTGGACGAAAATCGTGTCCCCATTGCGATACACAGTGTGCTTCGTCTATTGCAACAAGATTTATAGGAAAGTTTTTGATGCGTTCCAAAATCCAATCGTTTTGCAAACGTTCGGGCGAAATATAGAGAAATTTATAATTCCCAAACTGACAATTATCCAACAAATCGATAATCTCATCGTGATGAATTCCACCTGTAAGTGCAATGGCTTTTATTCCTTTATCTTGCAGGTTTTGAACTTGGTCTTGCATCAAAGCAATTAAGGGCGAAATAACCAAGCAAATCCCTTCTTGCATCAGTGCGGGAATTTGAAAACAAATTGATTTTCCGCCGCCAGTAGGCATTAGTGCAAAAGTATCTTTTCCTTGCATCACAGAAGCAATGATTTCTTCCTGCGGTTCCCGAAACGAAGTATGTTTCCAGTATTTGGTAAGGATTTCTAATGCTTTGTTCAAGTCGCGTGTAATTAATCTACCAAAACTACTTATTATTTTATGAAAATAGAATTTGAATGCAAATAAAAACTTTTACGAAAGCTGACTTAAAATATATTCGATGCGATTTTCAACTGGTCCTCTAGGAACTTCAATCAGTTCATAACCATATTTTTGATAGGTTTCTAACAAATGATCAAAGATGAGTTTAGCTTGCTCGAAGTTTTCGTAGCGAGCTTCATCGCTTTCATAAATGTCTTCCCAAGGTGGAAGCACAAATATTTTAGAGTAATTATATTCTTGGCAAGCATGGTCAAAAAAAGCGGGATAACTATCTCCAATGTAGTGCATGTAGGCTAAAATATCCGGAATACCTCTATCCAAAAAAACTATTTTGGACTTATCAGCTGAAGCCTGTTGGTACTGTTTTCTTCTACCTTCAAGCAGTAATTCACTGAATAATAATGGTTTTTCCAAAAACAATTGCCCAATACCTTGTTTTTTGGCTTCTAGCGTAACTTGACGAGAAATTTCAGGAAAACACGCATAACCTTGCTCAATAAGAGCATCTATGATTGTGGTTTTCCCGGTGCCGGGTCCGCCAGTGATAACAATGATTTCTTTTTTCAAGATTTTTTGAAATGAAGGGCAAATTTATTGAAACTAATTAGAATATATAAACCGAATTAAGTTTTATTTTTAGAGTAAAAAATTATTTTTTTTAAATCATAGATTCCGTTTCGAAAATCTAAAATCATTACTGTATATTTGCTTTTATTTTAAAATTCATGGATAAAAAAACAGAAGAATTTTACACAAGATTGCGTAAAGAGTTGAATAGTACATCAACTTGGCCTAGCGAATACTTGTATAAATTTATTGTCCCTACCGATATTAAAAAAGTTGAAGAAGTAGAAAACGCATTTGACAATATGGGTGCTGTAATCAAAACAAAACAATCAAAAACAGGAAAATATACAAGTCTTTCGGTCAATGTTATGATGGAAAGCCCAGAAATGGTAGTCGAAAAATACATAGATCTTTCTAATATAGAAGGAATAATTTCATTATAATGGTTGAAAAATATATAAAAGAAAATGCCAATGATGTCGTTCACCATCTGGAATATAATGCCCAAAGAGTGCACTTGATTATTCCCGAATATGGTCGCCATTTGCAAAAGTTGATTGATCAAGCGACTGCGATTGAAGATAAAGCCGAACGTAATAAAGCCGCTAAATATATCATTCAGGTTATGGGAAGTTTGAATCCGCACTTGCGTGATGTACCCGATTTTCAGCATAAATTGTGGGATCAAATCTTCATTATGTCAGATTTTAAACTAGAGGTAGATTCGCCTTTTCCAATTCCTACTAAAGAATTAATTAACCTGAAACCATCACGATTAGAATATCCCCAAAAAAACCCGAAGTATCGTTTTTACGGCAATAATATCAAGTATATGATTGATGTTGCTAATAGTTGGGAAGATGGTGAAATGAAAAATGCTTTGGTAAAAGTCATTGCCAATCACATGAAAAAATCCTATTTGAGTTGGAACAAAGACACCGTTACCGATATTGTTATTTTTGAACATCTTTTCGAATTGTCTTCTGGAAAGTTGAATTTATTACAAAGCACAGAGGAGTTGTTAAATACTAACGATTTGATGCGAACCAATAAAAAAACGTCTAACAAAAACATGCCACCACAAAATGCTAAAATCAAAAGCAACAAATTAGGCAAAAAACCTTTCATAAAAAATAATAACAATAATCAAAAATAGTTGTGGGTTGTAAGTTGTGTGTTCTAGGTTAGCATATCATAACATACAACCTATAACATACAACCTATAACAAATAAAATGGGAACTTTTAAAATTGAAGGAGGCATCCAACTAAAAGGTGAAGTAACACCACAAGGCGCCAAAAACGAAGCATTACAAATATTATGTGCCGTACTTTTAACTCCAGAGAAAGTAACAATAAATAATATTCCAGACATTATTGATGTCAATAAACTCATACTCCTACTTGGAAATTTGGGTGTTAAAATTCAAAAAAACGGATCAGGTTCAATAACCTTTCAAGCAGATGAAGTAAATGTTGGTTATCTTGAAACCGAAGCTTTTAAAAAAGAAGGCGGAAGTTTACGTGGTTCCATCATGATTGTAGGTCCTTTGTTAGCCCGATTCGGGAAAGGATATATTCCAAAACCGGGTGGAGATAAAATAGGTCGTCGTCGTTTGGATACGCACTTTGAAGGTTTCATAAATCTTGGTGCCAAATTCAGGTATCAAAGAGAAGATCATTTTTATGGTGTAGAAACTTCTGGTAAACTGAAGGGAGCACACATGTTGCTCGATGAAGCATCAGTAACAGGAACAGCAAATATAGTTATGGCGGCTGTTCTTGCCGAAGGAATAACCACGATTTACAACGCAGCCTGCGAACCGTATTTGCAACAATTATGCAAAATGCTCAACTCAATGGGTGCCAAAATTACGGGTGTTGGATCTAATTTATTAACCATTGAAGGAGTTGAAAGTCTTGGCGGTTGTCACCACATAATTCTACCTGATATGATTGAAATTGGTTCCTGGATAGGACTTGCCGCCATGACAAGAAGTGAAATCACCATTAAGAATGTAAGTTGGGCAAACCTTGGTGTCATCCCGAGTGTTTTTAGAAAATTGGGCATTACCATCGAGAAAAAAGACGATGATATTTATATTCCGGCGCATAAAAATGGTTATACCGTAAAAACAGATATTGACGGCTCTATACTTACCATTGCTGATGCTCCTTGGCCTGGGTTTACTCCCGATTTGTTAAGTATTATTCTAGTGGTTGCTACACAAGCCAATGGCGATGTATTGATTCACCAAAAAATGTTTGAAAGCCGTCTCTTCTTTGTAGATAAACTGATTGATATGGGTGCAAAAATTATGCTGTGTGATCCTCACAGGGCAGTTGTTATGGGACACAATTTTCAATCGCAATTAAAAGCTACGGTAATGAGTTCGCCCGATATTCGTGCGGGAATTTCTTTATTGATTGCGGCACTTTCTGCCAAAGGAACTTCCACCATTCAAAACATCGAACAAATTGACAGAGGCTACGAACGAATAGATGAGAGATTGCGTGCTCTGGGTGCAAATATTGTTAGGATGTAAAAAATATCAGATTTCAAATAGTAGCTGTAAATCCCAAATCTTGTTAAGTTTTGGGTTTTTATTTTTTTAAATAAATGGGAAACTATACTATCATTCTTCTTTGTCTTGCGGCATTCTTCGCGGGATTTGTTGATGCAATTGTAGGCGGTGGCGGATTAATTCAAACGCCGGTAGCTATAATTTTACTGCCCAATCTTGCTGTGGCATCTGTTATTGGTTCGTTGAAAATACCTTCCTTTAGCGGAACATTTTTAGCCGCACGACAGTATTTAAAGAAAGTAAACATGAACTGGAAACTGCTTTTCATCATGGCAGTGGTGGCTTTTGTTGCTGCTTTTTTAGGTTCTAGTTTGCTTGTCAAAGTGCATAACGATTTTATGAAACCCTTACTGCTGGTGGTTTTAATACTTATTGCGCTATACACTTTTATCAAAAAAGATTTTGGAAGTCATCATGAAAAAAAACACGGCGCAAAAACTCAAGTTTTACTTGCGATAATCATCAGTATAATTATCGGGTTTTATGATGGATTTATTGGTCCGGGAACAGGTAGTTTTTTTGTGCTGGCTTTTGTAACTGTTTTAGGCTTTGATTTTCTTCACGCTTCAGCGAATGCCAAAATGGTGAATTTGGCAACCAACTTTGGTTCGATTTGTCTATTTGTCATAAAAGGAAAAATTATTTGGGCAATAGCAATTCCTATGGCAGTTTGCAACGCTTTTGGTGGATTTATTGGTGCCAAACTCGCCATTAAAAAAGGAAATGGTTTTATCAGGGTTTTCTTTTTGATTGTTGTAATCGGAACGTTGCTTCGTTTTGGGTATGATGTGTTTTTTAAATAAAATCTGCCTTCAGTAATATTATAAATAGTAGGGAAACCGGAGAAATGGGGTTTGGAAGATATTAATTGTGGTTCAAAACCACAAAATCGGGGGTTCGGAACACCGTTTACAGGCTGTGAGAAATTGTAAATGCTAGAAAGCTGTTTCCTCCCTAATTTCCAAAAGCATTCAAAAACTTCAAGCCAAAGATGATTCCGTCGCCTTGATAACCATTTTGGTATGCGCGAACATAATCTAGCCTAAAAAAGCGGTATTTTCCAAAACCAAGATTATCTAACCCTACCGAGAATTCTTGATATGGTTTTCTATCGGGAATGGCAAGATTATGAAATCCCAAAACCAACTGTGATTGCAAATACTTGACTAGCGGAATTTTATTCATTAAAAATCCCTTGTCGTTATGTTCTAAATGCGTTTCGCTATAGCTATCATTGGTACTGGCGCCGTAATAAGGCAATAAATTAAACACGTTGGTATAACTATCAGATTGACCAATGTGGGTTTGGTTGCCATTAAAATGTTTATAATCTACAAACGAAATGTTATTTCCATTAAAGAACTTTCCGCCTTTCAAAACCATTTGCAGTGTTCCTTTATTGCCCAGAGTTAAGTCATAATTTATTCGTGCAGCAACAAAATCATATTCATACTTCTTATCGGTGGCAGCAAAAGTTTTTTCATATCCTATTAGTATTGACGGATAATCATCATTTGGAATATTAAATTTTCCATCGGGTCTTGATAAATATTGTTGCCCAAAATTAAAACGCATTCCTACATTGGTTTTAACCAAATTGTGCTTGCTCAAAGCTGCCGTTGTTTCATTTGTGGGGTCAAGCGGATTATTGGAAGTGTACAAATAATTACTCTTGATGACCGATTGGCTGCTCGTGTTGAACAACGGTTTTCGCTCTGCATATTCAGCATTTAGATTCATATAAACACCATTTATGAGCTCTCTCCCAAAGGAGGCGGCAACAAAATTCTTTTCATACAATTTCATAAAATTGTTTTTAAAAAACAAGGTGCTAACCGTATTTATAATATTCGAAATAGGATTTGTTGCGTTGAACTGATTGACCATACTGCCGCCATTAAGCGACAAAGTGCTGTTGTTGGTGTTATTAAACTTATGAATATAATTGAAAGTAGCTCTAATTTTTTGTTCCGAAAATCCGTAGTCAAATTTGGAACCAATTCTAGTATAAGTTCGTTTGTCTTCATCGCGTTTGGTGAAAGACACACCAGCATTAATGCGCCAACCTTGCACTGTGTTGAATGCAATAGACCTCATTGGTCCATCATAATTTAGCGACCATTTTTTGAATGAATTAGCATGGCTGTAACCGTTCACAATATCCATGATCTTGAATTTGTTATGTTTAGCATCTATAGAATCCAAATATTTTTGTGATTTCTTTTTGGTTTGCAAAATGTCTTTCTTCACATAATCCGTTGATTCTTCTTCAGTCAAAGGCACTGGTCGATTGGTATTCCAAAAGACATCTTCTTTTTTATTGGCATTTTCCTGAAAGGAAAGTATTTCATTGGTAAACGTTTTTTTGGCAAACTCCTTTTCGAACTCAAAATTAGAATATACATACGTAAACTTTCCGTTGACTTTGATGCTCAACAGACCAGCCATAAAATCTATTGTTTGCGTATTTTTTACCCAAATTTTGTTCAATGAATTATAACTATAACTTTGTTTTAAGGTCAGTTTGTCAATGGCTGGCGTTTGCATTTGATTTCCTTTGATGTATAAATCGGTTGCATAAATGGCATAAGAATCATCTACAATATATATATAACCTTCTAGTACGGGTTCGGTTTCCCGACGCGCAATTACTTTTATTTTGTTTATTTGCTGCTTATTTTCGGTAAAAAACGAACCTTCAAATTTGTACTTATAATAGTTAAAAGCATTGTTGGCAATAGGCGAAACGACATTTATTTGAAACGGAAGGTAATTTTCATAGCAATCAAAATTAACCGACGCCGCGTTGTTAAAACTAAAACCGTTGTCTTTGCCACTTACTTTAGAAGCCACAATGACTTCTTTCATTTTATCTGGTTTTTGAAAGGTAATTTTTGAAACCGTTTCTGATAAATAAATGATGCCACTACGCGTAGAGTCTAATAATTCGTCAAAGAAATCAAACTTTTGACCCATAATTTTTTTTGGAGCATCTTTCAGTCGTATGATGCCACGAGAATAAAAATCAGATTTGAATCGCGCTGTTTGTTCAGAGTTTTCTTTTTTGTTCTTTATAGCATTTCGAATAATTTCATTGGCAGGATTGTCCTTCGGATTGATGACAACTTCCTTCAACGTAATGTTTTCTTCTACTAAAGTAATGGTTAGACTTTCGACAAACTGATTTTTAGCAATTGATTTTTTGACGGTTTTGTAGCCCAAATATTGAAAAATGATGGTCGGGTTTTCGCTTTTTACATTCAGTGTAAATTTGCCTTTGTCATTGGTGGTTGTACCATTATAGGTGTTTTCTTCAAAGATATTTACAAACGGCAGTGCGTTTCCTTTGTCATCGGTAACAGTTCCTTTTATTTGAGAAAAAGAGTTTATAGAAATGATTAGAAATAGGAGTGAAGTAATTTTTTTCATATTTTTTTTGTTCCACAGAGATTCACAGAGTTTTATTGAGATTCACGGTTGCTTTTTGTTACACAGAGATTCACAGAGTTTTATTTTTACTACATTACATCAGTAATTAAAGAAAAGCTTGTAATGCGAGTTCATAACTTTTTAACCCAAAACCAATGATAATTCCCCTTGCATTTCCAGAAATAAAAGAGTGATGGCGAAACGACTCTCTTGCAAAAGTATTAGATATATGTACCTCAATTACCGGCGTCGTAATTGCTTTTACCGCATCACCAATACCAACAGAAGTATGCGAGTATGCAGCGGCATTCAAAATAATACCATCAAAAGTAAATCCAACTTCTTGAATTTTATCAATCAGTTCCCCTTCTATATTACTTTGATAAAAGGCCAAATCTATTAATTTGTAGTTGTTCTTTAATCCCTGAAAGTATTCGTCAAAAGTGGTACTGCCATAAACTTTGGGTTCCCGTTTTCCCAACAAGTTTAAGTTGGGTCCGTTTATAATGATAATCCTCATAAATAATTATTAATGGCGTAAAAGTAAATAAACTTAACAATATTAAAAGTGATTACAGCTCTATTTTTTAATACTATTATGAGAAAAAACCACCATTTATTCCAAAAAAATGATTTTTTAGTTTTTGCAAAAATGGAACAAATGTTTAATAATGATTTAAGAATGTGATTTATAAAGACTTATGTAAATAAATTGTTAATAAAAATGTTAATAACTGAAACAAGCCCTTTGGTGGCTTACTTTACATAAATTCTAAATTTGTACTAATTAATTTTAAAATTAAACAAACATGAAAAAAATTATTTTAACAGCAGCTGCAGTATTCGCTTTGACGTTTGCTAATGCTCAAAGCAAAGACAAGAAAGAAAGTTCAGAAGGTTTTTCTAAAGGTGATGTGTATTTAACAGGTACTGCTAATTACCAAACTACTAAAACAGGAGATGCTAAATCAAATGGTTTAACATTAGCTCCAGGTATAGGTTATTTTTTATCAGAAAATTTAGCTTTGGAAGGTAACTTGAGCATTAGTTCAGGAACAACAAATTCTGGCGGTGTTGGCGCTCAAGATTTTAAAACAACAGGTTTTGGTATTGCTGCGGGAGTTAAATACTTTTGGACTCCAGCTAGTAAATTTTCTTTGTCTGTAGGTGGTAAAATATCTTATAACTCTGATAAGTTTGATAATGGTGTTGCTACTTCAACAGGTAAAACTATTGGTTTAAATGTTCCAGTTGGTTTACATTATTTCGTTTCAAACAACTTTGCAATTACTTCAACTTGGGGTGGTTTAGGTTATTCATCAAACGATAATGGAGGAAACGGTGCTGACAAAACAGACAGAATTAATTTTGGTCTTGATATGTCTTCTATTAGTTTTGGTTTGATTTACAAATTGTAATTAAACTCAATTTACATAAAAAAACCACACAAACTTGTGTGGTTTTTTTATGTACGACATTTGTCGTATTTGTATAGTTAATATTTTATATTATATTTGCAGTATTAATTTTAAAACAAACAAACAAACATGAAAAAAATTATTTTAACAGCAGCTGCAGTATTCGCTTTGACGTTTGCTCATGCTCAAAGCAAAGACAAGAAAAAAAGTAGTAGTTCAAGTGACATGAAATTTGGTGTAAAAGCTGGTTACACAAACTCTAATTTTACAGGTGATGTTTCAGGGACTACGGCAAATGGTGGTCTTTACATCGGTGGTTTAGTTGATTTTGCATTGGATGAAAAATTCCATGTTCAACCAGAATTATTGTATTCTATTGAAGGTGCAAAAGATTTTAAATTAAACTACATCAGAATTCCAATTATGGCAAAGTATTATGTTGCTGAAGGTTTCAGTTTGCAAGCGGGTCCAGAATTGGCTTTCAAAGCTGGTGGAGATGATACTATCAAAGATTCAGCTAAATCTATGGACTACGGTTTAGGATTTGGTGCTGGTTACGAATTAAGCAACGGATTAATGTTTGATGCTAGATACAATTTAGGTTTAGCTAATATATCAAATGTTGGTGGAACAGTTAAAAACGTTTCTTTTCAAATTGGTTTAGGGTACAGATTTTAATCTTTACTAAAACATTTATGAAAACCTCTCCATTCGAGAGGTTTTTTTATACCCAATCATTTCGTTACTTTGTTAAATGAACTGGAATACCTATATTAAAAGTTTTCAATCGTATCTTAAAATAGAACGTGGTTTGTCGATAAATACTGTGGCAAATTACACGTTTGATTTAGAACGTTTGTGTTCTTTTTTACTTGTTAATGAAATTGCAATTGCTCCCGAAAAAATAAATGAAGAAACTATTGAACAGTTCCTTTATTCGGTTTCCAAAGAAGTCAATGCACGTTCGAAAACCAGAATTATATCAGGACTAAAAAGTTTTTTTTCCTATCTTATATTTGAAGATTATCGCACAGACAATCCCATGCAACTGATTGAAGCACCAAGAGTAGGGCGCAAACTTCCCGATACACTATCCCTGAAAGATATTGATAATCTTATTGGTGCTATTGATGTATCTACAAATGAAGGTGAACGAAACAGGGCAATACTTGAAACACTTTACGGTTGTGGACTTCGGGTTTCTGAAATTACAACTTTAAAAATTTCGGATTTGTTTTTTGAAGAGGGGTTTATAAAAATCACAGGCAAAGGCAACAAACAGCGCTTTGTTCCTATTGCTGGAGCTACTCAAAAGTATATTGAATTTTATAAAAGCACGATACGAAACCACATGACTATTGTAAAAGGTTTTGAGGACACCTTGTTTTTAAATCGCAGAGGGAAACAACTTTCTCGTGCTATGATTTTTACTATTATTAAAACTTTGGCGGTCAAAATAAATCTACAAAAAAACATTAGTCCGCATACGCTACGGCATTCGTTCGCGACACATTTATTGGAAAATGGTGCCGATTTGCGTTCTATTCAAATGATGTTAGGACATGAATCGATCACTACTACAGAAATTTATGTTCATCTAGACCGAAAACATCTTACTCATATTGTGAATTCCTTTCATCCAAGAAAACATTAATGCTGCAAAGAATTTACTGATAAAAAAATGTATTATCATCTTTAAAATACAAATAATCTTATATATTTTATATTATTATGTATTTAATCGAATAAAATTGCTTTTAATCGATTTTTATTTTTTATATTTGTTTTGTTATTAAACGTTTTATGAATGGTTTTATACCAAAATTTTCTGTACAACTTTTATAAAGACTATGAAAACAAACAGCTATTCTGATTTAAAATTATTGGAGACAAAAAACGAATTTTATAAAAAATTGTTATTCCAATCGCCCGATTTAATTTTTCATTTTTCAATTTCAAAAGACGGAGTTTTAACATTTCCGTTTTTAAGTCATTCGGTCATCACCGATTTTAATCTTACCTATGAAGAAAAAAATGGAGATGCATTCACGGTTTTAAAAAGTAAAATAAAACAAGAAGATTTCAAACTCTTTTTAGAAACAATACATCAATCCAAAAAAGAAATCAAACCGTGGTGTCATGAGTTTCGCTCGGTGCATCCTACAAAAGGTGAACGCTGGTATAAAGGTGTTGCCAATATAGAATTAGAAAATAACGGAGACTACAATTTTTTTGGAAAAATAACAGATGTAACCGACAATAAAACCCAAGAGTTAAAATTGAAATTATCCGAAGAACGTTTTCAGTTTGCTTTGGAAGCATCAACCAAAGGCGTATGGGATTTAGATGTTCTTACCAATAAAGTATTTTATTCCTCACAATCTATGAAAATGATTGGTTTTGAAGAAGTAGATACTATTGATACTATTGCTAAATGGGATGACAGGATTCATCCGTTGGACAAAGAAAATTATCTAGCAGATATTCAGGCACATATTGATGGTATTACATCATTTTATGAAAATTCGCAAAGAGTTTTAACAACAACTGGCGATTATAAATGGATTTTGAGTAGAGGAAAAATTATTGAAAGAGATAATGATGCCAAACCAGTAAGGATAATAGGAACACACACCGATATTTCAGTTCAAAAAGATAAAGAAATTGAACTAATAAGAACCCTCGATATTTTTAGTGAACAAAACAGTAGATTATTGAACTTTGCTCATATTGTTTCTCATAATTTAAGTTCCCATGCAAGCAATTTTAAAATGCTTTTAGATATTATCGAAGATGAAACTGATGAAGATAATATTGATGAAATTTTTCCTCATTTAAAAACGTCATCTGTTGCTTTGAGTGAAACTATTGCACATTTAAAAGAACTTGTTGAAATCAATACAAATTTGGTACACAATAAGGAAAACCTTAATTTGAAATCATATTTAGACCGAGTATTTTCTATTTTATCTAATGAAATAATCTTAAATGATGTTAAGATTAATAACAAAATTAGTGATAAATTCACACTCGATTTTAATGCTTGTTATTTGGAAAGTATTTTGCTAAATTTTACTACAAACGCAATAAAATATGCTCATCCAGATAGAAATCCTGAAATAAGTTATTCATTAGGAATTGAAAAAAACGATGTTTTTTTAGAGATAAAAGACAACGGATTGGGTATTAATTTAGAAAAATACGGGAAAAAATTATTTGGAATGTACAATACATTCCATAAAAACGATAATGCAAGAGGTATTGGATTATTTATTACAAAAAATCAGGTAGAAGCTATGGGAGGAAGAGTAGAAGTAGAGAGTCAAGTTAATATTGGAACAACTTTTAAAATACATTTTAAAAATGAAATTTAATACAGTCTTTGTAGTTGATGATGATAAAATTTTTCATTTTATCATCAAAAAACTTTTAATTAGTAATAACATTAATATTAATCCATCTTACTTTTTAAACGGTTTAGAAGCGCTTGAAGGCTTAAGAAGCAAATTGAATTTAGGAGAAAATCAACCCGATTTGATTCTTTTAGATATTAACATGCCCATACTTGATGGTTGGCAGTTTTTAGAAGAATTTAAAAAGCTGAAAGACAAACTCAAAAAAGAAATAACAATATATATTATTAGTTCGTCTGATAATCAGACAGATTTAGATAAAGCGGAAGTTTATAGTAACGAAGTGAAAAACTATTATTTAAAACCAATATCTGTAGATGAAATAAAATCAATTTTTTTAAATTAAAAAAAGCGTCAGGATTTCAATCATGACGCTTTTTTTGAATAAAAAAAATAAACTATTTCGCAATATTTACGGCTCTTGTTTCTCTGATAACCGTAATTTTAACCTGACCCGGATAAGTCATTTCGGTTTGAATTTTTTGTGAAATCTCAAAAGAAAGACTTGCTGCATTTTCATCACTTACCTTTTCACTTTCAACAATAACACGAAGCTCGCGTCCTGCTTGAATAGCATAAGCATTTTTAACACCATTAAATCCAAATGCGATATTTTCTAAATCTTTCAATCTTTGGATATATGAATCAAGAACTTGGCGTCTTGCTCCTGGTCTGGCACCCGAAATAGCATCACAAACCTGAATTATGGGTGAAATTAAATATTTCATTTCAATCTCATCGTGATGAGCTCCAATGGCGTTGCAAACTTCTTCTTTTTCGCCAAATTTTTCTGCCCATTGCATTCCTAATAATGCGTGAGGTAAATCACTTTCTGCATCGGGTACTTTTCCAATATCATGAAGCAAACCAGCGCGTTTAGCTAATTTAACATTTAGTCCTAACTCGGCTGCCATGATACCACAAAGTTTGGAAACTTCGCGCGAGTGTTGTAATAAATTTTGTCCGTAAGATGAGCGGTATTTCATTCTTCCTACCACTTTTATAAGTTCTGGATGCAAACCGTGAATTCCTAAATCGATTACGGTACGTTTACCAACTTCTACAATTTCTTCATCAATTTGTTTGGTAGTTTTTGCGACTACTTCCTCAATTCGAGCTGGATGAATTCTTCCGTCTGTAACCAATTTGTGTAACGAAAGACGCGCTATTTCTCTTCTGACAGGATCAAAACAAGAAAGAATAATGGCTTCTGGCGTATCATCTACTATGATTTCAACACCGGTCGCAGCTTCAAGTGCACGAATATTTCTTCCTTCACGACCAATAATTCTTCCTTTAACATCATCCGATTCGATATTGAAAACAGAAACACAATTTTCTACAGCTTCCTCTGTTCCAACGCGCTGTATGGTATTAATGATAACTTTTTTGGCTTCTTGATGCGCCGTTAGTTTGGCTTCTTCTATCGTATCTTGAATATGCGACATGGCTTTGGTTTTGGCCTCGGCTTTTAAACTTTCTACCAATTGTTCTCTTGCATCTTCAGCAGAAAGTCCTGAAATAACCTCTAATTGCTGTACTTGGCTTTTGTGTAATTTTTCAATCTCCTGTTGCCTCTTGTCTAATAATTCAATTTTAGAAGTGTACTCGTTTGTTTTAGCTTCATAATCATCGTTTACTTTTTTTGCTTTGGCAAGTTCACTTGAAACTTGTGACTCCTTATCACGTATTCTTTTTTCAGTTTCAGCTAATTTTTTGTCCTTATTTAAAATCTCTTGTTCGTGTTCTGCTTTAAGCTCAAGGAATTTTTCTTTGGCTTGAAGCAATTTATCTTTCTTAATATTTTCTGCCTGAAGATTGGCATCTTTTAAAATTGATGTAGCCTCTTTTTTAGCATTTTTTACCATGTTAGAAATGTTGCTTTTTTCGAGAAATTTTGCAATTCCAAAACCTCCAGCAATCCCCACAATAAGCGCAATTATAATCAGTGTAGTTCCCATTTTTTGTTAGTGTTTATATATAAAAAAAGCCTACATTAGGTGAATGCATAAACTCGAAAGGACAAGTTTTGAGCTAACTCGGTGGTCAAGGATCCACGATAATGTGGCATGCTTTAGTAACGATGATTTGCTCATTTTAATTTGTTAGTGTTGAGTTTACCAATTAAAATCTAATGTAGGCGGTATTGTAATTCTAATGTTAAGAACGTTATTTTTTATCGAGATAATCGAATAATAAATCATTAATTTTTTTTAATCTATCAAGATCTTTACTATCAATGGAGCTTTCAACATGCTTTTGTTCTACCTGCGAAGCAAATTGTAAAGCACACATAGCTAGTACATCTTGTTTGTCTCGAACAGCATAACTTTCTTCGAATTGCTTAATCATGACATCAATCTTTTTAGAAGCACTTCGTAGTCCTTCTTCTTGAGCCAAATCGACCGTTAACGGATAAACTCTGTCTGCAATTGATATTTTTATTTTAAGCTTTTCATCCATGTTGTTAGTCTGATAATTGCGCAATGCAATAATCTATCTCTCTGATTAATGAATTTATTTTAAGCTTGGTATCTCTTTTATTTTCTTCCCCGCCTAATAATGAATTAGCCATTTTGAGAGTTTCTCCTGCAGATTTCAAATAATTAATCTCTTCGGATTGTTTATAAATCACAGTTGCAGCATTGTCTAATTGCGCTTTTAATGAAATAGAATCTTTCTCTAAACTAGTTACTTTTATAAAAAGTTTTTCAATTCTATTTTCAAGAGAATCAATTATTTCTGCAATTTCACTCATGAAATACTTTATTCATTACTTACATCACAAAGTTAGAATTCTATTTTGTTTGCGCAATTTTTTTACTAATTATTTATTTTAATTTTAGACTTTATTTATAATAAATTGTTTTTTAAGAAGTTACAAAAAAATATTATATTGTAATTTTTTACGCACTTTTAATTATCTTAGCGAAAACAACACATTATGAAAAATTATTGTTTTATTTTTTTGTCATCTGTTTTAGCTCTTGGACAAAATCATTACCCAAAGGATTATTTTCGTTCACCATTGGATATTCCGTTACAACTTTCTGGCAACTTTGGTGAATTGCGACCTAATCATATTCATTCTGGATTTGATTGCAAAACCAATAAAATTCAGGGATTACAAGTTTATGCTGCTGCTGCTGGCTATGTTTCAAGGATAAAAATTTCTACTAACGGATATGGGAAAGCAATTTACATAACGCATCCCAATGGATATACGACCGTTTATGGTCATTTGCAATCGGGTTATGGCGAAATTGAAAAGCGAATAAAAAGTATTCAATATAAATTAAAATCGTACGAAATTGATGTGCCACTTTTGCCAAATGATTTGATTGTAAAGCAAGGCGACAGTATTGCCTTGTCTGGAAATACGGGAGGTTCAGATGGACCACATTTGCATTTTGAAATCCGAGACACGCAATCAGAAAAAATCATAAACCCTTTATATTTTGGATTTGATTCCGTTATTATCGATACCAAAAAACCAATAATTACTAGTTTGTGTGTGTATCCGTTAGATAAAAATTCTACAGTAAATCATACGCACAAACCTATTTTTTTAAGTTTGTCTTTATTAAGTGATGGAATGTATATTTCAGAAAAAATAGCCGCATCGGGTAAAATTGGTTTCGGAATTACCACTTTAGATTTTGACGATGTGTCTTGGAATGCTAATGGGATTTTTAAAGCGCAAAGTTTTTTAAATGGCAAACCATCTTTTAGTTATCAGTTTGATACTTTTTCGTTTGACGAAACAAGAAGCGTCAACGGATTGATTGATTACGAAAGATATAAAACACAAGGGCAAAGAGTGCAACGATTATTTTTTAAAAATCCATATTCTTTGAGCATTATAAAACCTGGAATTGATAACGGAATTATCACTGTAATTCCAAATTTTTTACAATCGTATCGTATTGAAATTGCAGATTTTAACGAAAACACGACCAAAATTTTTATCCCGATTCACTACTCCAGTTCGTACGTTAAAGCTAAAAATGAACCTGAAAATCAAAATTTTTTTGTTAAGGCACAAATAGACAATATATTTGCTTTAGAAAATGTAACAGTAACTTTTCCAGCCAAAACATTTATAGATGATTTTTATATGAATTTTGAAGTTAAAAACGGCATAGCTCAAATTCACAAAGATGTGGTTCCTGCTTTTACTAATTTTTCAGTCACTTTTGAAGATAGTATAACTTCTCAAAAAGACCCCGAAAAAATGTTTATAGGTTTATTGGATGGTAAAAAAATTAATTATTACAATACCAAACGGTATAAAAATTCGTTTACTGCGTATACTAAATATTTGGGCGAATATAAACTTATAAAAGATACGATAGCGCCAAAATTTAAAAGTGCGAAAAACATTGAAGGCGAATGGATTAGCAAACAAAATGAATTGCAGTTTACTATTTCTGACGATATTTCAGGAATCAAAAGTTATGATGGTTATTTAAACGGTAACTGGATTTTGTTTGAATATGAACCCAAAACTAATATAATTACGCACCGCTTTGCAGATGGAATTGTAGCCCAAGGCAAAAATGATTTAAAAATTGTCGTTACAGATAATGTTGGAAATTCCACTATCTTTGAAAC
>NZ_JANXUG010000062.1 GCF_025352015.1 Flavobacterium sp. | reverse complement strand
CCACCATTCTGAATTAAATCGTGACGGTATTTTGCCATAAACTGAATCGCATTATCTACCGATATTCCAAAGGCAATGCTAAAAACCAATATCGTTGAGGGTTTTAAAGGAATTCCAAAATAACCCATCAAGCCAGATGTGATGCACAACGGAAGGATATTGGTTACCACGGATGCAAAAATCATTTTCCAGGAACGGAACATATATACCATCAAAAAAGCGATTAATAAAATTGCGAATAATAACGATTCGATTAAATTTCCGACCAAATACGTTGTTCCTTTTTGAAAAACCAAAGCCTTTCCGGTCAACGTTACTTCGTAATTATTTTTTGGAAAAATTTTATCAACTTTGGCATGCAATCGCTCTTCTATTTTTGCCATTTCTTGAGTTCCAATGTCTTTCATAAATGTCGTAATTCGGGCATATTGTCCTGTGGAATCGACGTAGCTTTTCATTAAATTATCTTTTGACCCTTTGGTTGCATTTTTGGCATAAGAAAGAATAAAAGCTTGCTCTTGCGAATTTGGTAATTCGTAATATGCTGGATTACCATTGTAAAAAGCTTGTTTTGAATATTTAACCAAATTTACAATAGAAACCGGTTTTGATAATTCGGGAATGCTGTCTATAGTGTTTTGCAATTCATCCATTTTTTGCAAAGTCGAAGCTTTTAGTACGCCTTTTTTGTGTTTGGTGTCAATCATTATTTCTAAAGGCATGACACCGTTAAACTCTTTTTCGAAGAAAAGAATATCTTTAAAAAACGAAGCGCTTTTTGGCATTTCGCCTATCAGACTTCCAGAAACTTTTATTTGGGCAATCCCAATAACACTCAAAATCATTAACAATCCGTAGATACTGTATATCTGATTTCGTTTGTTTTTTACCAAATTCTCCACTAAATTTAAAATAGAAGTCAGATAGTTTTTGCTCAAATGATGTAAATGTTTTTCTTTTGGCAAAGGCATAAAACTATACACTATTGGCACCACCATTAAGGTCAACAAATAAACCGTAATTACATTGATAGAAGTCACCAGTCCAAATTCAAAAAGCAAATCATTTCCGGTAATCATAAAGGTAGCAAAACCAATAGCTGTGGTCAAATTTGTCATCAAAGTGGAAACCCCAATTTTGGAAATCACCCGTTGCAACGCTTTCGCCTGATTGCGATGTGTTTTGATTTCCTGCTGGTATTTATTAATGAGAAATATACAATTCGTAATTCCAATTACAATGATTAACGGGGGAATAATTGCCGTTAAAATCGTAATTTTATAATGTAATAATCCGAGTGTTCCAAACGACCACATTACACCTACAATCAAAATACAAATCGAAATAAATGTGGCTCTATGCGAACGAAAAAAGAGGAAGAAAATCAGTGAGGTAATAAACAAAGCAACACCTATAAACAGACCAATTTCGCCTTTCATATTCTCGGTATTGATGGTTCGGATAAAAGGCATACCCGAAACTTTCAAGTCTATTCCAGTTGTTTTTTCAAATTTTTCTACTTCGGGAATCAAAACGGTTAGAATAAATTCTTTGCGGATGGGAGAGTTTACAACTTGCTTGTTGATGTAAATTGCAGCGCGAATACTTCCTGTTTTTTTATTGAAAAGTAAGCCTTCATAAAACGGTAAATCATCAAAAAGCTGTTTTTTTATTTGGGCTAAATAAACAGGATCAACAGTTCTTTTTTGGTCAATCAGTGGGACTAACTTAAACTTTTCTAAAGAATCGTTTTTTTGTAATTTCTTTAAATCATTTAACGAAACAACCAATTCGACTTCTTTGTGCGATTTTAGGTTGGTCATCAACTCGTTCCAAGCTTTATAAGTTTTGGGGGTGAAAAAAGTATTGTCTTTGAAGCCAATGACTACAAGGTTTCCTTCCTCGCCAAAAATGTTTAAAAACTGCGTGTACTCTTTATTGGCTTTATGATTTTTTGGTAATAGATTGGCTTCTTTGTAAGTCATGCCAACATTTTTCCATTGCAAGGCAAAAAATATAGTTAAAAGAACAATTCCTATGCTAATGGCAATTCTATTCCTTAAAATTATACTTGCAACAAATTCCCAAAAACCTACTTTTATTTTCTTTTTCATTTTATGATAAAACGGTTGCAAAGGTAATTAAAACCGCAAAAAAAGGGTTGTATTTTGCAAAAGATTTGATTAAAATCAACATGATTAAGAGGTCAAGTTTAAATAATTGTAAACAACAAAAAAAAATAAAAAAATTAGCCTGATTTTTAGCATCTTTGTAAGGAGAAGAAAAATTATTTTTTGAATGAGAAATTTAAAAAACACACTATTTTACATCATCGTAATTAGTGGATTTACTTATTTAATGTTCAGAATTATTGAGCGCGGAAAATTATTGGAAGTAGGCATAAAAATTATTTCACCCTCAACTAATGATAGCCAATGGGTTCAGTTTCTGGCATCACTTTTTCATAATTTAAAACATCCGTTAGCATTACTGTTATTTCAAATTATTACTATAGTTTTAGTTGCCCGAATTTTTGGCTGGATATTTAGAAAAATAGGACAGCCATCGGTCATCGGAGAAATTATCGCAGGAATTGTACTGGGACCTTCACTCTTTGGTATGTATTTCCCTGATATGAAAGAAGCCCTTTTTCCTGTTGCTTCTCTCGGAAACCTGCAGTTGTTAAGCCAAATAGGGTTGATACTTTTTATGTTTGTCATAGGGATGGAATTAGATCTAAAAGTCCTAAAAAATAAGGCCAATGAAGCCGTGGTGATTAGCCATGCCAGTATCGTGATTCCTTTTGCTTTAGGAATTGGCTTGTCATATTATATCTATCATCAATTTGCACCAGCAGGAATAGAATTCCTCTCTTTTAGTTTGTTTATGGGAATTGCTATGAGCATTACCGCTTTCCCGGTTTTGGCCCGAATTGTTCAAGAAAGAGGCATTCATAAAACCCGTTTAGGAACTATTGTAATTACTTGTGCCGCAGCAGATGATATTACGGCTTGGTGCATTTTGGCAGTTGTAATTGCGATTGTAAAAGCCGGAAGTTTTGTGAGTTCGTTATACGTGATTGGTTTGGCTCTCATTTATGTTTTGACGATGCTTTTTGTGGTAAAACCTTTTTTAAAACGTGTTGGAGATTTGTATGCCAAAAAAAGTAACATAAAAAAATCGGTCGTAGCAATTTTTCTTTTGACCTTAATTGTTTCTTCTTATTTAAGTGAAATTATAGGGATTCACGCTTTGTTTGGAGCCTTCTTGATGGGAGCAATTATGCCTGATATAGCAAAATTCAGAAATGTTTTTATCGATAAAGTAGAAGATGTATCTGTAATTTTGTTATTACCCTTATTTTTTGTCTTCACAGGATTGAGAACAGAAATAGGTTTGATTAATGATGCCTATTTGTGGAAAGTTACGGGTTGTATTATTGCGGTAGCTGTAGTCGGAAAATTTATAGGAAGTGCTGTAGCAGCTAAATTTGTTGGTCAGAGTTGGCGCGATAGTTTAACCATTGGCGCGTTGATGAATACACGAGGGTTGATGGAATTAGTCGTGTTAAACATTGGTTACGAATTAGGCGTGCTTTCGCCAAAAGTATTTACTATGATGGTTATAATGGCATTGGTTACCACTTTTATGACGGGTCCAGCATTAGACATTATCAATTTTATTTTCAAAACCAAAGATGGAATTATTCCTTCCGAAGTTAAAAATCGCTCCGATTTTAATATTTTGATTTCTTTTGGAAACAATGAAAAAGGAAAATCATTACTTCGTTTGGCAAACAGTCTTGTCAAAAAACAAGCCGATTCGGCGAATGTTACCGCAATGCACTTAACTGTAAGTGACGAAATGCATGCGTATAATTTAGAAGAATATGAAACTGTAACCTTTGAACCCATCGTACAAGAGTCAAAAAAACTAAACCAAGAAATCACCACTATTTTTAAAGCAACTGGCGATATCGAATCAGATATTGCAGACATTGCTCGAGAAGGAAATTATGATTTGCTTTTAGTGGGTTTGGGAAAATCTATCTATGAAGGAACCATTCTGGGCAAAGTGCTTGGATTTACTTCCCGAATTATAAACCCTGATCGATTATTAGATAAATTTAAAGGGAAAGAAGGACTTTTTGAAAATTCTCCTTTTGATGATAGAACACGATTGATTATCTCTAAAACCAAAACACCTTTGGGCATTTTAATTGATAAAGATTTGCACAACATTGATAAAGTATTCGTGGGAATTATTAACGCAGGCGATGTTTTCTTGATTGATTACGCACAAAAACTGATGTACAATAACAATTCTCACATCACTATTTTAGACAATAATGAACATACCAAAAATAATTTTATTGTGGAAAATGCGCTGTCAACTTTAGAGCAGAATTATCCGGATAATATCGAAGTTTTTCATCTTGATCAACTCAACAAACCTTTTTTACAACAACAAGATTTAATAGTTTTTAGTCTTGAAACTTGGAAAAAACTGATTGATGATGAGGTTTCTTGGCTGTCTGATATTCCGTCAGTGCTTATTGTGAAGCCATAATTAAAACTAATAATCTGCGTAAACTTAATAGTTCTACAATTCTTGTTTTAGAAAAACCATCAAAAAATTTGTTAGAAAAGAATTCAATACAACACAATTTAAAAACTTGTTTCGTTTAAATAAAATAGTGTTATACAGGCATTTATTTGAAATAATTAGCGGCTTAAACACCCAAGATATATTGCAATATCAAACACCTGAATGCAAAACTTTCTTAAAGCAAATCCAACAATTTATTAATAATTTAACTCTAAATTGTGACTAATGCGTCAAGACGTTATTCTTTAGAGCTTTCTTTCACAAACGGCTGAATTACAATTTCGGCTTTGTCAAAAGCTTCTTTACATTCCTCCAAAACATCCGAACACATATCGCCAAAATCGATGTTTGTGGACCAGGGGCGAATAGCCAATTGAATAGCCGAATCGGTCAAAAGATTTACAACTACTGTTGGCGGCGGCACTTTTAATACTTTGGGATGGTTCTCTAAAACCTGCATTACAATTTCTTTAGCAGTTTTTATATTAGTGTCATACGAAATGTTAAAAACTAAATTGGCTCTTCTGTTTTTACCAATCGAAAAATTGGTAATCACACCGTTGGACAAAATCCCATTGGGCACAAAAATAGTTTGATTATTTGCAGTGATTAATTTGGTTACAAAAATCTGAATTTCGCTTACCGTTCCCGAAACATTTTGTGCTTCTATAGTATCGCCAACTCTAAAAGGTTTAAATAAAATAATCAACATTCCGCCCGCAAAATTAGATAGCGAACCTTGTAATGATAGCCCAATTGCCAAACCAGCGGCACCAAGAACCGCTACAAATGAAGAGGTTTCTATTCCAAGTTTAGAAATAAAGCTTACAAAAAGTAATATGCGCAAGGCCCAAAGCAAACCGTCTGCTAAAAAACGTGATAAGGTAGGGTCTAATTCCCGCTTAATCATAATTTTACTTGCCAAACGATTCATTAATCGAATGACGTATAAACCGATGAAAAGAATAAGCAAAGCCGAAATTAATTTAGGAGAATAATCGATCAAAATTTTAGTAAATTGATCTAAATAATCTCCAAACGTATGAATATAATGCAGTTCTTTCTTTTCCATAATAAGTTAAAAAGATAGAGTTCAAAAAAACATGCATTCAAGGTTCTATCCCCGTCGTAGTTTCTTAAACTCTACCTTGCAAAAATAATATTTTTTTAAAAATTAATCCGCATTTTCATCGGCTGGTTTTGCAATATCTTCAGCTTTTGTTTTTAGATCTTCAGCTTCGTGTGAAGCATCATTTGTATAAGAATTTACTTTTTCTTTAACCGTTTCTACAGTATGGTGTGCAAGATTTTCTGCTTTGTCAGCATATTCACTTGCTTTTTCCTTAACCTTTTCCGCAATTGAATCAATTGCTTCTTTTGCTGCCGGAATGTGTTCGCTTGCTTTTTCTTTTGCAGAATCTACAAAATCTTCCATTTTTTCCACCATGGGTGCAGCTGCAACTTTTGCTTTATCAAATGCTGATTCAGTAAAGCTGCCAACTTTATCTGCCATTTCTTGTGTGGAAGAACCAAATAGTTTTTTAAAAAAATCTCCTAATGCCATGACTTTATATTTTAATTAATAATAACAATAGTACGATTTTTTGATGACTATTGAAAAATTTCCTTCTTGATTTCCTCAAAATTTAATGTTGGGAGTTTACAGGTTTTGTTTTGGCACAAGTAAAATAAAGTTTCAACTTCAGAAAATCGATTTTCTAAAAACGGTAACGTAGAAATAGTCAAACTTCCTGCAACAACAACAGTGGGCAAATAATTTTGATTTATTTTCGCTAAAAAGTCCAATGCATTTGTGCCACAAATTGCCAATTCTCTATTCTGTTCTGAAAAATCCAAAAATAAAGTCAACCAATTGGAATATGCTGATGGATAATCAACCGTGGGGATGATGTTCTGCACCATTTGTCGGCAAATTTTTTCATAATAACTGTGGTTAAAATAAATGCTCATTTTGAATAAAGCACCTGCCATTACCGAGTTGGAAGCCGCAATCACGTTATCTTCTACTTCAAAATGAGTGGCAATTAAAGCATCATCCTGATGTGAAGTGAAGGAGAAAAATTGTGCTTTTTCATCATAAAAATTATCAAAAGTATAATCGGTCAGCAACTTGGCGTTTTGCAACCATTTCTCATCAAATGTAATTTCATACATTGAAATAAAAGCCTCAATTACATGTGCATAATCCTCAAGAAAACCATTGATAGTTGCTTTCCCGTCTTTGTAACTGTGTTTCAAATTTCCTTCTGAACTCCAAATTTTATTGCTGATAAAATCAGCATTTTGCAAAGCAATGGTTAAATATTTTTTGTTGCCCAAAGCTTTGTAAGCTTCGACAAAACCTTTGAGCATAATTGCATTCCACGATGTTAAACATTTATCGTCTAATATTGGTTTACTTCGTTTTTCTCTTTCGATATAAAGAATTTGTTCCCAAGATTTTTTCTTTTGTTCCAAATTTTTCAACGGAATATTTTGCTGTTTCGCTATTTCGTCAAGCGATTGATTTTGGATTAAAACATAATTTTCGTGTTCCCAAAACCCGAATTTATTTACATTAAAAACCACTGAAAATAATTCGAAATCTTCCTGAAGTAATGCTTCTAATTCCGCTTTTCTCCAAACATAAAAAGCGCCTTCTTCGAGATGATTTGTTGCATTTAAACTGTCAGCATCAAGCGCAGCATAAAAACTTCCTTCCTTGGTCAGCCATTCTTTTTCCACAAACTTCAATGTCTTTTCGATGACTTCTTTATAAAGTGAATTGCCAGTCAATTTATAAGCATTGGCATAAAGCGAAACCAATTGGCCGTTGTCATACAGCATTTTTTCAAAGTGAGGCACGTGCCATTTCATATCGACAGAATAGCGCGAAAATCCGCCATCAATAGTGTCAAATAAGCCGCCATAAGCCATTTTGGTCAAAGTTAGATTCACAAAATCCAGTACCGTTTGGTTTTTTGTTTGATGTGCGTAGCGCAAAAGAAATTCGTAATTGGTTGGCATCATGAATTTGGGTGCGCTTGCCATGCCGCCATAATCCCAGTCGAAACTTTTTTGCCATTTGGAAACTAAAGATTCAAGTTTTTCAAAATCAAAATTGGTTTCCGAATCATTTTTTGAAATAAGGCTAAAGGACTGCAATCCATCATTAAGCTTTTCTGCATAATCTAAAATGGTTTGTGGTTGGTCGCTATAAATTTCCTGTAGTCGTTCTAACGAATTTATCCAATCATTTTTTCTAAAATATGTGCCACCCCAAATAGGTCTTCCGTTAGGCAAAGCCACCACATTCATAGGCCAACCGCCTTGACCCGTCATGATTTGAACGGCTTTCATATAAACGACATCAATATCGGGACGTTCTTCGCGATCAATTTTTATGCTGATGAAATGAGCGTTCATTGTGGATGCTACTTCGTTGTCTTCAAAACTTTCATGTTCCATCACGTGGCACCAATGGCAAGCCGAATAACCGATGCTGATGATTATCAATTTGTTTTGGTTTTTGGCTAAAGCCAAAGAAGTAGCGTTCCATGCTTTCCAATGCACAGGATTGCTAGCGTGTTGCAGTAAATAGGGGCTGGTTTCTAAATGTAGTTCGTTCATAGCAGGTTATTTTCTAGCCCCGGTTGCAGTGGAAATCCTTTTTATCTTGTTTTGGCAAAAACGAGATAAAAAGATTGGAACGTAAAACGGGAAATAGCTCCAGAAATAAATTTAGGATAAAGTCCTAAAATTTAGATTCTGAAACAAGTTCAGAATGAGAAAAGCATCTCAAAAGAAACGCTTTGTGAATTATCCGTTTAGTGCTTCGACCACAATATCTTTATCATTGAGCATGTCTTTGAGCATGTTTTCGATGCCGCTTTTTAAGGTGAATGTAGACGAAGGGCAGCCGTTACAAGCGCCTTGAAGCACTACTTTTACACGCTTTTCGGTTTCGTCATACGAATCGAAAAGAATATTTCCGCCATCGGCAGCAACGGCAGGTTTTACGTATTCTTCGAGAATATTAATGATTTGCTGTGAAGTCGTGTCAAGATTTTCAAAGTTTTTGATTTGTTGTTTTTCCTGTTTTACGTTGTTTTCGATTAGGTTTTCATCAATTATAGTGCCACCATTTTCGATAAATTGCTTGATGAATGTACGTATTTCCAAGGTGATTTCATCCCAGGAACTGCTGTCATATTTGGTAATCGAAATGTAATTTTCGGTAATGAAAATTTCTCTTACATAGTGAAATTTGAATAATTCCTGTGCCAAAGGCGAAGGTTTGGCTTGGTCAATATTTTTAAATTCGAAGGCTGTTTTGGTCAACGCTTTGTTGACAACAAACTTAAGCGAAGCTGGATTAGGCGTGGTCTCACCGTAGACTGTTGTGGGTTGTTTTTTGGTCGGATTTTCATTGGGCAACACAATAACGCCACCATTAGCAACAAAAATTTCAATTTGTTCGGCAACCGCATCTTGAACTTCTGTCCATTCCACAATATTGTAGCGTTCTATGGCAATAAAATTTCCAGAAATGTAAATTGTTTTTACAAAAGGCAAATAAAAAAGTTGTTGTGCCAAAGGAGAATTTTTTGCCTCATCAATATTTTTAAACTCAAAGCTTTCATTTTGAGTGATAAAATCTGGGAATTCAAATTTTATTATGACAGGATTTTTAGTTTCTTTTATCGATATTTTCATCAAAAGGGTTTATTTTTCTACAAATTTAACAAAGTTATTTTCTGTGAATACTTATATTTGGACAATTAAAGAATTAATTAACATTTTGAGTGATTTAATTAGAAGAATCACATCCACAATTTCGCAGTAATGAAAAGAATTAGATTTTTATTTATCATATTTTTAACGGGATTCACTTGTTTGGCACAACCCATTAGTGTTAACAATACAACTTACACTGTTTCTCAATTGGTAACAGATGTTCTATTTGCACCTGCAGTAGGGGGAAGTTCTTCTTGTATTGGACCTACCACAAGTATTACATGGAGTACGGGGACTAATTTTGGAGCTAATATTTTAACCTTTCCAAATGGGATTGGTTATTTTACCAATACTAATTCAAATTTTCCCTTATCATCGGGAGTAATTTTAAGTACCGGAAATGCATTGAACGCGCCAGGACCAAATACAAACACACAAAACAATGGCAATAATACTTGGCCTGGTGACATGCAATTACAAAATTATATGGCAGCATTGGGCATCATCGACCCGACACCTGCTCCTGGAGCTGCTGATAAGTTTTACAACGCTACTATTTTAGAATTTGATTTTGTTCCGTTGACCAATCAAATGACTTTTGACTTTTTATTTGCTTCAGAAGAATACGGACTTTTTCAATGTAGATATTCTGATGCTTTTGCTTTTTTTTTAACTAATGTAACTACTGGTTCTCCTGCTGCTAATTTAGCATTAGTTCCTATGACAACAATTCCAATTTCTGTTACAACTATTCGTGATGATGCCGGACTGCCAACCTGTGGTGCTAGTAACGTTAATTATTTTGGTTCTAATAATCAGGGGGCAAATGCGGCAGCAGCAGCAATCAATTTTAATGGGCAAACTACTTTGTTAACAGCTTCTTCTCCGGTTATTCCAACAAATGTTTATCATATTAAATTGGTGATAGCCGATTTAAATGATAGTCAATATGATTCAGCAGTTTTTCTAGGTGCTGGAAGTTTCAATATTGGTTCAGCTGATATAGCTGGAACAGGCGAATTTGCTGGAATAGGAGATTTTACCGTTGCCGGTGGAACAGCAGTTTGTGGTTCAAAAAATATAGTGGCACAAGCGGGATCGGTTTTAATACCTGGCGCAACTTACAGTTGGACCTTAAATGGAAATCCTGTGGGAACCAACTCTAATCTTTATACCATTACACAAGCAGGCACTTATGGTGTTACGATTACGTATCCGGGAGGATGTCAACAATCAGACACAATGGTTGTGCAGTATATTCCATCGGTAACTCTTGGAACTCCTAACGATTTAACCAAATGCAGCGCACCTTTTAATCTAACAAATAATTCTGCTATTATTTTAAATGGTGTGCCCAATAGTATTACGTATCATCATAGTCTTTCAGATGCACAGCAATTGATAGCACCTATAGCGAATGCTGCAAATTATAATGGGACAGATGGAGAAATAATTTATGCTGCCGTTGAAGACAATTCAAGTGGATGTATTATTACGACTCAATTTACTTTGCATACCGATTTAAGTTTATGTGTTATAGCTGGAACACCTCCCGATATTGTTCAGTATGAAACAATTGCCAACGGTGGAGTTTCAACATTTAATTTTACGACACAAACGCCTATAATTTTGGGGACGAATAATCCGGCAAACTATACAGTTACTTATTACCCTACTTTGGCCGATGCCAATGCTGGCACCAATGCCATTACCAACACCACTTCTTTTTTAAATACCTTAAATCCTCAAAGAATTTATTCCGTTTTGTCTCAAAATGCCAATCCGTTAAATTTTTCTGTGGTGAGTTTTCAATTAATAGTTGTAGCATTGCCATCGGTTTCAATTTCGGGGTCAACCGCTATTTGTAGTGGAAGCTCTGCCTCTATAATTTTTACGGGGACGCCAGCTGCGACGGTTAATTTAACGGTTAACGGAATTCCTCGACAAATTGTTTTAAGCGTATTAGGAACTTATACCGATGTCACTTCGCCTATGTCTTTAACTACTATTTATAATTTGGTTAGTGCTACAATTACAACCTCTGCTGGAACAACAACTCAACCCCAATCTGGTTCTGCCACGGTTACTGTGAATCCTGTTCCCACTGCGACTATTGCAGGCACCACCTCCGTTTGTCAAAATACAGCCACAGCGATAACATTTACCGGTGCCAATGGAATTTTACCATATACATTTA
>NZ_JANXUG010000020.1 GCF_025352015.1 Flavobacterium sp. | reverse complement strand
TTATTTTTCTAAATTTGTATTAGCAAAGAGGAAGCCTACTGTGATTTTTCAGTGAATGTTTACCTTGTATAGCCTCAACTTGATTGAGGCTATTTTTTTGTGTTGATTCGGCTTTTTCAAAGCCGAGCAAAGAAGAAAGCTCCTGTTCCTTTTCTTGGATAATAAAAATGTAGTTGGGATTATATTCTTGGTTTTTTTTCCATAGATGATAGATGGTTGTGAGTAACTTTTTTTGAACCGCTACATAACTTTTCATTTTGATTGCGTGTTTTGCATAGGTTCGTTCATAAAGTCCAAAAAACGATGGTTCTTTATACTTTACAACCGTAAATGCTGGCATAAATAGTGCCCTACGAATATGTGAATTCCCTTTTTTTGAAATCCTGGTTTTACCTATAACACTGCTTCCTGACTCACGTTCTACTACGTCAAAACCTGAATAACTAATCAATTGTTTGTAGTTCTTGAATAATTCAAAGCCATTGGTTTCTGCTAAAATAGTAGCTACGGTTAAGATTCCAATCCCTTTTATTTGGCAAATGTTTTCTACTTTTTGTTTAACAATTTCATCACTTTCCAGATGTTTTTTTATAATCTTTTCTAACTCCTTGATTTGTTTATCAAAGAGTTGGACTACTTTCTTAAGTTGTTGTACAACAGCTTTGTTTTCATACATGCCAAATTCTAAAGCGTGTAATTGATTCTTAATGACTGTCTTTTGTTCTTGCAAATTCTGGTGTTGCCGAGTATATTGGCGCAGTTCATAAAAATATTTACCAGCTGGTTGCCATAAATCAAGGCATCGCTCGGCTCCCATTTTTGACAATCCTTTTGCATCTATAGAATCGTTTTTGGACTTCAATCCAATAGAAATTAGATAATGCTTGGCTTTATTAGGGAGAATTATCGAAACATCATACCCTTTCTCAAATAGATAAAGTGCACAGTTCTCGTGATAAACCCCTGTGGCTTCCATGCAAATCACAAGTGGAATTTCAAGTTGGGTATGCCACTTTTTAATCCAAAGTGATAACTCCGAAAATCCTTTTAGAGTATTGCAAAACAAAATACTTGATTTTACAGTGACTTTTTGATTGTCATCAATTAAACTAATACTTCCGTTTACTTTTTTGCTTGAAATATCAAGCCCGATAGAATACTTTATGGTCATAATTTATTGTTTTTAAATAAACAAATATCACACTGGTCTTAGCTCATTTTTATACAGCGTCTTGATCCAAAATCAAGCGCTTAAGTACTTATTGTGACTTGAATGTAATAAAACAAAGTTGATTTACCTGTTAGTCAATATCGTCTTGAAAACGTATCTAGCCGTGTCACAATTTGGCAACTTTGTCTTGTTTATTATTAGTTATTTATCAAAGGTATTTTTATTCTATTTGAATTAGAAACAAAGATATGAGCGGTAGCTGTTGCGCAACCTCTCTTAAAAAGTTGAATTTAAAGAATAAGTATAAAACTCGACCTCGTTTAAGCCTATTTAAGAGAAATTTGTTTTTTATAAATTATAATTGTAGTTCTTAAAAAAGAGTTGCATAAAAACCAATGCTTAAAGTCACAAAAAGCAACTACAGTCCAATTTATAATTCCCAATAAACCTAATAATGTTGTTTAAGTAATGACTGTTTAGTAGTAGCATCAACCCAATACCTCTTGTACCAACTCCAAAACAGTATTAAATTGTTCCTCTTTTGTGAGATACGAATTGTCAATTTCGATAGCATCATCGGCTTGTTTGAGCGGAGAATCATCCCGATGCGTATCTATATAATCTCTTTTTTCAACGTTTTTTAAAACCTCTTCATAAGAAACATCTTGTCCTTTATTTTGCAATTCGTCATATCGCCTTTGCGCACGAGTAGCCGCACTTGCCGTCATAAATATCTTGAGTTCAGCCGTAGGAAAAACAACGGTACCTATATCACGACCATCCATAACAATTCCTTGCCCGAAACCCATTTGTTGTTGTTGTTCTACCAGTTTTGCTCTAACTTGAGGAACTTCGGCAATTAAACTAACAAAATTAGAAACTTCGAGTGTTCTAATTTCGGATTCTACATTAACATCGTTCAAAAACATTTCAGCAAAACCCACAACTGCATTGAATTCAAAGTGTAGTTTTACGAAGTTTATACTATTGATTAACGTTTCTTTATCAAAAAAGTCTTTATTGATGTAACCGTTTTGCATAGCAAACAAAGTTACCGCACGGTACATTGCACCGGTATCAACATATACATACCCTAGATGTTTGGCTAATTGTTTTGCTAATGTGCTTTTTCCAGTTGAGGAAAATCCGTCTATGGCTATGGTTATTTTTTTCAAAATGGTCCGTTGTTACTATTTATTATTTGCAAAATCTATCGTTAAACCAAACAAGCTAGTATTGGCTGCCAATGTATACCGTGAATAGGAATAATTGAACTTTAAATTATTCATTTTTAATCCGAAACCAACAGATATTCCAGAGAAATTTCTTTGTTCCAAGATGCGCAATTCTTCGGCTCTCCTAAAGTTGTATCCTAATCTCAAATTAAAAGCTTTATCCGGAAAAAGCTCAATACCAACAATAACATGGCGTAAGGCATTCCCAAAAACCGATACTTTTTCGGGAGTTGCGCCGCCGTCTAAACCACCTTGAGCCCTATTAGGGTTTGCAAATCCTATTTGCCATTGTTGCATATTTTCTAACGTTAAATGCCAACGAATAGGTACATTTTCCATCAATTGTGACACGCCAATCAAAACTTCAAAAGGTAATTTTTCACGTGTATCGGCATACGTAGTAATTTGGGTTCCCATATTTCTGATGGAAATTGCCCAATTGACATCGTTGCGTGTGTCAATAAACATAGCACCTAGATCAACAGCAACTCCAAAGGAATTATAACTTTCAAGTGTGGAAGAAATCAGTTTGCCATTCGCTCCCACATAAAAATCAGAGTTTGGAATATTGTAGGCATACCCAAAAGTCAAGGCTATTTCGCTTCCTGTAAATTTTGAAGTTGAATTCCCATTTTCATCATACCCATCAAATTTTCCATAATTTACATAATTAATTCCTCCAAAAAATGTTTGAACATGTCGGTCGTAAGTATAAGCATAAGAAGCAGTGCCATAGGTTACGTCGCCAAATAAACTTCCGTAATTTAAAGAAAGTTTATTATCCATATCAGGATTTATATTGGCAGGATTGAAATGCGCTTGATTGACATCGCTATCGTAAAAAGTAATCACTTTTCCACCCAAAGCAGCTTGTCTTGGTGATGTTACCAAGTTTAAAAATTGGTAAATTGATTTTCCTCCAATCTGACTATAACTCATCAAATTAGCAAAACAAAATCCAAAACAAATTGTTTTTTTTAACATCAACAAAGACTATTGCTACATACTATAACGCAAATGCGAAGATATTATTTTATATGGTATGAAAAAAAGTTAAAAGAAAAAGGCATAAGTTTTGTTTTACTTATGCCTTCACCCTATTTTTTTGAAAATAATTCTATAAATTTTTGGCGTTTTTCACCTTTTGATTGGTTAATGCTGCCTCAATGACCTCGCTCATTTCTTTCACATAATGAAAGGTAAGCCCCAATATATATTCGGGTTTTATCTCGTCAATGTCGCTTTTGTTTTCATGACACAAAATAATTTCTTTAATATTTGCTCTTTTTGCCGCCAATATTTTTTCTTTGATTCCGCCTACCGGCAAAACCTTTCCTCGCAAGGTAATTTCGCCGGTCATAGCTAAATTTTTCTTTACTTTTCGTTGCGTTAAAAGTGATAGCAAAGAAGTTAGCATAGCAATTCCAGCACTTGGTCCGTCTTTAGGCGTAGCGCCTTCGGGCACGTGTAGATGAATATTGTATTTTGAAATCATTTCTTGTTCTAAACCAAATAAGGATGCATTGGCTTTAATATATTCTAACGCAATGGTTGCTGATTCTTTCATCACCGTTCCTAAATTTCCAGTCAAAGTTAGATTTCCTTTTCCTAATGAAATTAAAGATTCTATAAAAAGAATATCGCCACCCACTGATGTCCAAGCCAAACCTGTAACAACTCCCGCTACATCGTTGCTTTCTGATTTATCACGTTCTAGTTTTGGCGCACCAAGAATTTTTACGATATCTTCATCGGTAACTTTCTTGTTGTATTCTTCTTCCATCGCTACCGATTTGGCAGCATTTCTGATAACTTGCGCCAATTTTTGTTCCAAATTTCTTACTCCCGATTCACGAGTGTAGCCTTCCACAATTTTCTCCAATTGTTTTTTTCCAATAACTAAATCTTTTGTTTTTAAACCATGTTCTGCTAGCTGTTTTGGAAATAAATGTCTGCTCGCTATTTCTGTTTTTTCTTCAATAGTATAGCCTGACATTTTAATCACTTCCATCCTGTCTTTTAAAGCAGGCTGAATTGAAGACATCGTGTTGGATGTTGCAATAAACATTACTTTGGATAAATCGTAACCCATTTCAAGGAAATTATCATAAAACTCACTGTTTTGTTCAGGATCTAGAACTTCTAATAAAGCCGATGATGGGTCGCCCTGATGGCTATTAGAAAGTTTATCTATTTCATCTAAAACAAAAACTGGATTAGAAGTTCCTGCTTTTTTTAAACTCTGAATAATTCTTCCCGGCATCGCACCAATATAGGTTTTACGATGTCCTCGAATTTCTGCTTCATCGCGCAAACCTCCGAGAGAAATTCGAACATATTCTCTTCCTAATGATTCTGCAATTGATTTTCCTATAGACGTTTTCCCAACACCGGGAGGTCCGGTTAAGCAAATAATTGGCGATTTCATATCATTGCGCAGTTTTAACACTGCCAGATGTTCAATAATTCTTTTCTTAACATCATCTAAACCAAAATGATCACGATTGATCACTTTTTGTGCTCTTTTCAAATCAAAATTGTCTTTGGAATAATGGTTCCAAGGCAATTCTAAAAATAACTCTAAATAGTTTCGTTGTATGCCAAAATCTGGTGCTTGCGGATTCATGCGTTGCATTTTGGAAATTTCTTTATCAAAATGTTTTGCCGTTTTATCATCCCAAATCTTTGTTTTAGCTTTTAAACGCATGTCTTCTATTTCTTGTTCGTTTGAAACGCCTCCCAATTCTTCCTGAATCGTTTTCATTTGTTGGTGCAAGAAATATTCGCGTTGTTGTTGGTCAAGATCAAAACGAACTTTAGACTGAATATCGTTTTTAAGTTCAAGTTTCTGTAACTCCACATTCATAAAGCGCAGGGTTTCCAACGCTCTTTCTTTTAAAATATTAATGGCCAATAAATCTTGTTTTTCCTTAACAGAAAGGTTCATGTTAGAAGAAACAAAATTGATTAAAAACGATTGGCTTTCAATATTTTTAATAGCAAAGGTAGCTTCGGTTGGAATGTTTGGACTTTCTTTTATAATTTCGATAGCCAATTCTCGAACAGAATCGGTTATGGCATCAAATTCTGAATCTTTTTTTTTGGGTCTTTTTTCTTCAAATTCTTTAACCGTAGCTATTAAATAAGGTTTTTCAGAAGTAACGGCATCAATCTCAAAACGCTTTTTTCCTTGAAGAATAACGGTGATATTTCCGTCGGGCATTTTAAGGACTCGCAAAATTTGAGCTACCGTACCTACCGTGTAAATATCATTCTTCGTCGGATCTTCATCTTCTTCATTTTTTTGAGCCACAACACCAATGATTTTATGTCCTGCATTGGCATCGTTAATAAGTTTTATTGATTTATCTCTTCCTGCCGATATGGGAATTACAACACCTGGAAACAAAACAGTATTCCGCAAAGGCAAAATTGGCAAAGAACTTGGTAGTTCTTCTTTATTCATTTCTTCCTCGTCTTCGGGAGTTAAAAGCGGAATTAAATCGGTTTCGGTATCAAATTCTTGCAATGACAAATTGTCAATGGATATAATATTGTGTCTTGACATGTGGTATTTATTTGTTCAAAATGACATTAGTGATTAATAATGTTCATCAAATATAGAGCATCTTTTAATAGAAATAAACTAAAATCGATGTATGACATTAAATTTATGGTAAAGTTGATTTCAGTAACTGAACCATTGACTTTGTCACCATCCAGTCAATCTTTGTGCCAAAAAAAAATCCGCCAAAATGACGGATTTTTAATTTTTTTAATACTAACAAAAATCAATTATACTGTACATCAAATGATCCTTCGGTCACAGTTTTTGTGGCAGATGTAGTGAAGTTTTTGACGACCATATTAAATGTTCCCGCAATTCTTGTAGGTGTTTTTGAAGTTATTGTTATTGAACCCGATTCGGCATTGTAAAATACGCTGTTTAAAACACAACTTCCATTTACTTCAACTCCCAAAGGACCCGTGAATTGATACGTTCCTACCGCTAATGATCTAACTATATTGAGACCAACACTGTCACCATTGGTTTTAGATCCTACAACACTTATTTGATCTGGCATTCCCGAAACATTGGTAAGTAGCGCACCATTAATTTGATCTTCTACAAATTCAGTGCCATCAACTTTTGCATAAAAATTGTCGCTAGATGTTGGCGGTGGTGTTGTACCCGTGTAAGGAATATTAGTAAAAACACCATTGGTAAATTGAACAGGAATAATAGAAGTACTAGTGGTATCCGACCAATAGCCCTTGTAACTAAAAGTTCCTGAAATTGTTTTGTTTACAGAATTAATATTTGTGATTGTGATAGAACCTGTATTTTCGGAAGCATTAGCACTGTTCACAGACCAATAAGCAAATGTGGAACCAGCTCCTGTGTAAGCTATTATATTTGTATTTGACGGATAAGTTGCTGCTGCATTGCCTTGAATCAAAATAGCAAATGTAGAGCCGTCCGCTTTAGCTGCTTGAATAGAAATTAAATTACTGGCAACAGTTGCAGTTGCTTCGGTTGCGATCCAAGTGTTTCCACTAAAATCTGCCTTGAAAACTGCAGGTCCATTTGAAGTACTATTAAAATCCGCCAAATTAATAGCACTATCAATTGGTTCGGTTGTGCATGATATGAAAGCGTTCAAGATTAAAAATATTCCAGCAATTAATTGTATTTTCTTCATGATAAATTTGATAATTATTATCCAAATATAATTTTTTTTGAAATTCTATTTACTTGTTAGTTCACTTTTTTTCATAAAGCTTAATACAATGTAACCCAACAAGAAGAAAATGGCAAGTATAAATATGGAATTTTTTAATGAATTTGATAATGCTCCTACAAATCCAAAAATAAAGGTGCCTAAAACGATGGCAAGTTTTTCGGTTACGTCAAAAAAACTAAAAAAAGTTGCATGATCCTGTGTTTCGGGCAATAATTTTGAATAGGTTGAACGCGACAAGGATTGTATTGCACCTAAAACCATGCCTATGATAGCTCCTAAACAATAAAATTGAATGTCTATATATTTATTTTTTGCGTCTAACAAATAGGCTGCAAAACAAATCAATCCCCAAATAGCGATAGTTAGTTTTAATGTTTTGATGTTTCCAATTTTTTCTGAAATTCTTGAAAAAAGATAGGCTCCAAATATGGCAACAACTTGTATTAATAAAATTGTTATTATCAACTTATTAGTATCAATTCCTAATTCTTTTTTGCCGTAAATTCCAGCTAATAAAATGATAGTTTGAACCCCAATACTATACAAGAAAAAAGCAATCAGAAATTGTTTCAAACTGGTATGTAATGACAAACTTTTAAAAACAATTTTTAACTCTTTTAATCCTTTAAAAATATAATTTTTTTGAGGCTTTTTATGAAAAATATTATTGGGTAAAAAATGAAACGTTACTTGTGCAAATCCCATCCACCAAATTCCTACCATTAAAAATGAAATACGAGCTGGTAAAGTTGGATCAGTAATTCCAAACATTTCGGGTTTCAGTATCATAATTAAATTAAAGGTCAATAAAAGTACCGAACCTGCGTACCCGTAGATAAATCCTTTCGCACTTACTCTATCGTGCTGTTCTGGTGGCGCAATTTCGGGCAAATAGGAATTATAAAAAACAATGCTTCCCCAAAAACCTATACTTGCTAATATGGTAAATACGATGCCTATCCAAAGCGTTTCTTTTCCTGTAAAAAAGAATAAACTCATTACCGACAACGATCCCATGTAGCAAAAAAACTGCATGAATCTTTTTTTATTACCCGTGTAATCTGCAATTCCAGATAATATGGGAGAGAGCAATGCAACTATCAAAAACGAAAAGGATAAGGAATAAGAAAGTAAGGTTGAATTATGAAAATCTGTACCAAGAAAAGTAACAATACCATGATTATCTTTCGTTATAGACTCATAATAAATTGGAAAAACTGCTGTTGCAATAACGAGACTATAAACCGAATTTGCCCAATCGTAAAAAGCCCAAGCTATTATTAACTTTGGATTACCTTTTTGTAATGTTACCATAAATAATGTTTTTAAATAAAAAATCCCGACTTAAATCGGGATTAAATGTACTATTTTTTTAGAAGTAACTTGTTATTTAAACTTTACACCAAATTTTAAGGCTTCTGCCTTTGCTACTGGAATTAGTCTTTTTAAATTGGCTATCCTTGTCTCGTCAGAGGGATGGGTACTCATAAATTCAGGTGGTTTATTTCCAGAAGATGCAGCCGACATTCTCGACCAAAAAACTACCGCCTGATCTGGATTATAACCCGCAATTGCCATTAAAGTTAAACCTATTTGGTCCGCTTCGCTTTCATGGCTTCTGCTAAAAGGTAACATACCTCCTATTTCGGTTGTTGCCCCATAAGCAGTCATTGCAATTTGTTGTGTTTCGGCACTTTTACCTCCAACTGCAGCAGAAACACCAACGGCTCCAAGTTGTTGTAATAATCCTGCACTCATCCGTTGTTGACCGTGATTAGCCAAGGCATGCGAAACCTCATGACCTAAAACAGTAGCTAAACCAGCATCATCCTTTGTAATAGGCATTATTCCTGAATAGACTACGATTTTTCCGCCGGGCATGCACCATGCGTTTACTTCCTTATTATCTACTAAATGATATTCCCATTGGTAATCTTTAAGATAGCCTTGATAACCATTTGCATTGAGCCATTTCTCTGCAGCATTTTTGATTTTTGTTCCAACGTTTACAACTCTAGCAGCATCTGAAGTGCCAACAATAACCTTGTTTTCTTTTAAGAATGTGCCGTATTGTGCAAATGCCGAAGGCAATATTTCACTATTAGGAACTAAAGCCAATGTGTTTTTTCCTGTAAAAGGATTTGTGGAACATGAAATTGATACCATTAATACCACAATAACACAAAGTAAAAGTCTATTTTTCATAATGAATTTAATTATTTTCAACAAATTTAAGTTTTTTTTAGGCACCGATGATATGTAATTCTGTGAAATCTTTATATAATATTAAGGTATTATCTCCATTAAGTTGCAAAGAATCCAAGGCTATTTTTTCATTATCAACTTCAATTTTCTTTACTTTGAAAGGCAAAGATTTCAAATTAATTTTAAAATTAGAATAGCCCGTTTCAAAAGTTCCTTCTTTATGTTGTTGAATGATTAGCTCTTTCTCTTTACCGTTTAAGGTAAAAGTTCGCAAGGAAAACCTTCCTTTGTTATAATCATACCCGTCTTGAGCATCTTCATAAACCGTAGATTTTTCTTTGCCTAATTTGTAATAAACGTCTAAAGTCAGTTCGTCAAACTGTAATTCGCCCACATATTGTTGCACGGGATATTTCGGGATAATAGCCCCTTCTTTTATAAAAATAGGAATTTGATCAAAATCGGTTTTTATCCAAAGTTCTTTCTTACCCTCAACCAATTCGTTGGTCCAGTAGTTGTACCAGT
>NZ_JANXUG010000115.1 GCF_025352015.1 Flavobacterium sp. | reverse complement strand
ACCCGAGAGTTTGCTCGAACTGGCGAAGCAATTTTGGCAAAAATAACAGCATTAACACTGGTTCAATATATCAATAAATTTATCTTTGATAGATCATAAATCAAATAATTTAATTTCATCCAACGGGTTATTTGCTATATTTTAGTAAACTATTTGTTCTATAAAAAAAGCAAAACCATCAAAGTTGTTTTGGGTCGATGAAAACCGTCCTATTTTGCTATTTTTGTATTCTATTTTTATGCTATGGAAAAGCTTATTTCGTATCCCATTTCAGTAGTTTACTATTTGTGTTTTGGTTTGTGTTTGGTTGTTTTTCATCCCATTCAGTGGGTGTGTTTCAATATTTTTGGGTATCAAGCGCATAAAAAAAGTGTCGATTATTTGAATTTTTTTTTGGTACGATGCACCAACCTATTGAGAACGCGTTATACGTTTATAAATAAAGAAATCATTCCAGGCAACGTTCCTCTAATTTTTGTTTCAAACCATCAAAGTATGTACGACATCATAGGAATGATTTGGTATTTGCGGCGGTTTCATACCAAGTTTGTCAGCAAAAACGAACTGGGAAAAGGCATTCCGAGTGTTTCCTATAATTTGCGCCATGGCGGATCAATCCTTATTGATAGAAAAGATTCTAAACAAGCCATTCCTTTGATCAAACATTTGGCTGAATATATTGAAGCGCACCACCGCTCTGCCGTAATCTTCCCCGAAGGAACAAGGAGCAAAGACGGAAATCCAAAACAATTTGCTCAAAGTGGTTTAAAAATCTTATGCAAATATGCGCCTTCTGCCTATGTTGTGCCAATTACTATAAATAATTCGTGGAAAATGGTTAAATTTGGTGCGTTTCCTATGGGATTGGGAAATAATTTGCAGTTTATAATACACAATCCAATTGCCGTTGCTGAATTTTCGTTTGAAGAAGTAATGCAAAAAACAGAAAACGCCGTAATAAGTAAAATAAAAAAGTAATCAAATTTTTGAGTTTAGAATATATATAATAAAACTCAAAATTTAAAATTTAAAATTTTAATGTCAATACACAATATCCGTCTAGAGGTGATGCAATTTCTAGAAAAAAAAGTCGAGGGTTTCATGGATGAATTTTTGATTCCGATAGAAAAAATATGGCAACCTACCGATTTTTTACCCAACTCTGAAACCGAAAATTTCTTTGAAGAAGTAAAAGAATTACGGGAAATAGCAAAAGACTTGCCCTATGATTTTTGGGTAACGCTCGTAGGCGATACCATTACCGAAGAAGCCTTGCCAACTTACGAATCGTGGTTGATGGATGTTGACGGAGTGGGTCAGGTAGAAAATAATGCGTGGAGCAAATGGGTGCGCCAATGGACAAGTGAGGAAAACCGTCATGGAGATTTGTTGAACAAATATTTATACTTGTCAGGGCGTGTCAACATGCGCGAAGTAGAAATTACCACCCAACATTTAATAGCCGATGGGTTCGATATAGGAACGGGTCGTGATCCCTACAAGAACTTTATATATACCAGTTTTCAAGAATTAGCTACTTATATTTCGCACAACAGAGTTTCGCAAATTGCCAAAGAGTATGGCGACAAAAAGTTGGCAAAAATTTGCAAAATGATTGCCGGTGACGAAATGAGACACCACCATGCCTACAGCGAGTTTGTAACTCAAATTTTTAAAGTAGATCCTAGCGAAATGCTATTGGCTTTCAATTATATGATGAAACAAAAAATTGTTATGCCAGCACAATTCTTAAGAGAATCGGGCGAAAAAATAAGCTCGGCATTCTTAAATTTCTCGGATTCGGCACAACGAATGGGGGTTTATACCGCTTCTGATTATGTTGATATTATGCAAAAACTCATTGAGAAATGGGAAATCGATAAGCTATCGGGACTTACGGACGAAGCCGAAAAAGCAAGAGATTATTTGATGAAACTGCCTGCTCGAATGGCTAAAGTTTCGGAACGATTAATAATTCCCGCTGAATCGCAATTGTTTAAATGGGTAGAACCCGCTATGATAAGATAATAGATAAAAGACTTAAATCCTTTCCCACCGAAAGGATTTTTTTAAACCTAAAAAAGATGTCAATAATTGCTAAAACAATACTTTTTGTAAAAGAAAAACTCGAAAATGCCGAAGGCGGTCATGACTGGTTTCACATAGAACGCGTGTACAAAAACTCACTTTTAATTGCCAAAGAGGAAGCTTGTGATGTAACAATAGTTAAGCTTGGTGCTTTGCTTCACGACATTGCCGATAGTAAATTTCACGATGGCGATGAAAACATTGGACCAAAAACCGCAAGAACTTTTTTAAAAAGTGAAAATATTTCAGAAGAAATTATCACGCATGTCATAAACATCATTGACAACATATCCTTCAAAGGCGGAAATTTCGAAAAGAAATTCAATTCTAAAGAATTACAAATTGTTCAAGATGCTGATAGATTGGATGCACTAGGCGCCATTGGAATTGCACGATGTTTTAATTATGGAGGCTTTAAAAATAGGGTGTTGTACAATCCTGCAATTGCACCAAATTTAAGTATGAGTAAGGAAGAATATAAAAACTCCGAGTCACCAACACTGAATCATTTTTACGAAAAGCTATTGTTGTTAAAGGACAAAATGAATACAGAAACGGGGAAAAAGATTGCTTTGCAAAGGCATCTCTACATGGAAAACTTTCTTTCGCAATTTTATGGCGAATGGGAAGGTATGAAATAGAAAAATGTTTATTCCATAACCTCAATTCCTAGACTCAAAGAGTACAACTTACTCTTTTTCCAGATGTCCCTATCCATATACCAAGTATCAGTATAGTCCCAAACATTTTTCATATATATACTCGGTTCATAAAAGAATGCTAACGGATTATTGGATTCCTTATTGTAATTTTTGTTTTGTTCCAAAAGCATATATTGAAGCACAACAAAGATACCTTCCTTTGGGAAAACAATATCAGCACCAGAAACATCTGTGACATTGAGCCGGTTTCCTTTTTAGAGTCGGCAGATGATATTTTCAGAATTGATCAAGTCTCCCGGCTGTCCATTTTCATTAGTATAAAACAAAAGTGAAATGATTCTGTTTTTGTCTTCAGTGAATGTGTAGAATTTTACAGTATTCAAAAGCAGGTCTTCTGTTTTATTATTTGGAAAAAACTTGGCAACCAAAGCCATTTGCGCGTCATATTGAACTGCAGTCATAACATTTCCGGATTTTTGGAATTTACCAAAGCTTTGTTTTTGTGGATTCTTTTTTCGGGTTATTTTAACTTCATCCAAAACAGTGAGGTGAGGTTTAAGAAGTATTTCATTTGCAGAAGAACGGAAGATTTTATCTTCGAAACCAATGGCGGTAACCCTTAAATTGATTTCCTTATTTTTATCATCAATGGTAAAAACGCCTAGTGAATCGATGGTTTTGTAAAATACATTGTCTTTCCAGATGTTAGCGTAGCTTACAGGGTTTTTATTTTCGCTGTTGTACACAGAAATTTTCTTCTGTGCCATGCAGGAACCTACAAAAAGCAATACCCACAAAAAGTTTTTCATCTCGATTGTTTATTTTCCCTTAAAATCCGCTTTTCTCTTCTCTAAAAATGCAGTAGTTCCTTCTTTAAAATCTACGGTGCCAAAACATTTTCCAAAGTTTCTGATTTCGGTTTCAAAACCATTAATGCCTTCTTTGAAATTAGCATTGACACATTTTATGGCTCTGCCTATCGCGTAAGGAGAATTTCTAATAATTTTACTCGCAATGCCTTTTGTAAAATCCAAAAGTTCGGTTTGCGGCACCACATGATTTACCAAACCTGCACGAAAAGCCTCCTCTGCCGATATCATTCCGGCAGTCATAATCATTTCCATAGCACGGCCTTTTCCGATTAATTGCGGCAAACGTTGTGTTCCGCCATAACCAGGAATCACGCCTAGGGAAACTTCGGGCAACCCCATTTTGGCATTATCAGAAGCTATTCTAAAATGGCATGACATCGCCAATTCTAATCCGCCACCAAGTGCATAACCGTTTATGGCAGCGATGACAGGTTTTTTTAAATTCTCAACAAAATCGAATAATAATTCTTGTCCTTGTGCTGCTAATTGTGCGCCTTCTTCGACCGAAAAACCCGCAAATTCCGCAATATCTGCGCCCGCAACAAATGCTTTTTCTCCTTCACCAGTGATGATAATAACCCTGACATCAGTATTGCTTTCTAAATTTTCAAAAGCAGTATGCAACTCCTGAATCGTTGCCACATTGAGCGCGTTTAATTTTGATGGACGGCTGATGGTAATTTGTCCGATGCCATTTTCTATAGCGATAAGAATATTTTCAAAGTTCATAGTTTGATTTTTAAGTACTATAAGTTGTGATAATCTGCAACCCTTGACCACAGGGCAATCTGGGGAAGCAAATCGGTGTTTATTTTACAATAGGAAGCGAGACAAAAAACGTGGTTCCTTTTCCCATTTCTGTTTCAAAAGTAATTGTTCCTTTATAATTTTCAATAATGTTTTTGATAATTCCTAAACCTAATCCCATTCCGCTTGTTTTAGTGGTAAATTTTGGTTCAAAAACATGTTCAATATTGTCGGATTCAATGCCTATTCCGTTGTCTTTAACTGTAATGATGACGTCATTTTCTATTTCGTTAACCGATACTAAAACTTGCTTTTCTGGCTGTTCATCGGGTATAGATTGAATGGCATTTTTAACCAAATTGGTAATAATTCTGATTAATTGAGTTCTGTCCAATTTGGAAATCACATATTCTTTGTTGCTTTTAAAAACGATATAATCTTCATTGAAAATATCCAACGCGAGTTCTACCACCTGAACCACATTGAGCGTTTCGTTTTGTTGCGCGGGCATCGATGCAAAATTAGAAAACGCCGAAGCCACTGCGCTCATCGTATCAATTTGCTGAATTAAAGTCTTGGAATAATCGTTGAGTTTTTGTTTCAATTCAACATCATTGGGGTCAAATTTTCTTTGGAAACTTTGCACTGTCAATCGCATGGGAGTAAGCGGATTTTTTATTTCGTGAGCTACCTGTTTTGCCATCTCGCGCCATGCTTGTTCCCGTTCGCTTTGCGCTAATTTTGAGGCACTTTCTTCCAATTTATCTACCATGCCGTTGTAAGCTCTTATCAATAAATTCATTTCTTTACTGTTGGCTTCAATAACAATTTTCTCGTTCTTTTGGTTCAAACTTGTTTCGTTTATTTTATCGGAAATGGTTTTTAATGATTTAGTAATATAGCTAGAGAGAAAATACGCCAAAGCAAAGGCAATAATCAACATAAAGGAATACACTTGGCTTAAACGCAATAAGAACTGACGCAGTTCGGTTTGATAATAACCATCATCTTCAACATAAGGAATATTTAAAATCCCTAAAGGTTTAAATTTATCATCTTTAATTTGGCTATACGAAGATCGGTTTTGAGTTCCATTTACATTCTTAATATCTACATATCTTTTTTCCACTGTAGACTGAACGAGTTTCAGCACATAATTTGGAATTGGTTGTGCTACTTTATCGATAGAAAAGGAGGATTTGGAAGATTTTAATAATTTTCCGTCCAATCCATAAATATTAATCTCAAGATTATGAATGTCTGCTAGTTCATGAATTTTATCTTTAAAAATCAGGGGAAGATTTTTTTCAGTAAGCGGATAAGTGGTATTCGCAAGAATGTAATTGATATGTTCTTTTATGGCAAATTCTTTTTGATCTAATCGTTTTTGATGATATTCTTTGGCTTCATTTTTAAACTGAATTATCGAAATAGAGGCCATCAAAACCGAGGCAATAACAATCAACATAATCATCGAAAGGAAAATCCTTATTCGAAGTGACAACATTGACATTTTGAATCCGTTGAACATATTTTTAGTGATTAGTAATTAGTAACTAGTCAAAAGCAATACAATGGTAATCACTAGTTACTAATCATTAATTACTTTTTTCTCTTATTCGTTTGTAAAACTTGTAGCCCAATAGGATTAAAATCGAGAACATAAAGATTCCGACAACACCATAAATCCAATTAAATGCATTTTTTAAAATTACTAAAAAAACTACAGCAAATAGGATAATTGTTGCGCCTTCATTCCATAATCTCATAAAGTTGGTAGAATAGTTGAAAATATCGTTTTGTAATTCATTGTAAATTAAGTGACACTTTATTTGGTATGCGATTAATAAAACTACAAATCCCAATTTAACGTGCATCCAAGGCATTTGTAACCAATCTGGCATTAATATAATTAACCAAATTGCAAAAAACACCGCTAAAACAGCACTCGGCCATGTGATGATGTACCACAAACGATACGTCATGATTTTGTATTGTTTTAACAAAATTTCTCTTTCTGGAGAGGGTTTGCTGTTGGCTTCAATTTGATATACAAATAAACGAACAATATAAAACAAACCCGCAAACCAAGTGATGACAAAGATTAAGTGTAGTGATTTTAGGTAATTGTAATATTCCATTGAAAATCTTATGTTGTTTAGTCTTTTTTCTCCCAGTCCTTTATCCAATCTGCAACCGTGGCGCACCATTCGTCACCATCATTCATACACGGTATTGCTCTAAACTCTTCGCCGCCATGCACTTTAAATTCGTGATTGGCTTCCATGGCGATTTCTTCCAAAGTTTCTAAACAATCCGATACGAAAGCTGGAGTTACAACCGCCAATCTATTAATTCCTTTTTCGGGCATTTTGTTTATTTCAACATCGGTGTAAGGCGTTAACCATTTGTCACCAGCTAATCTGGATTGAAATGATTGACTGTATTTTTCTTCGGGGATTCCCAAATATTTCACCACCTGTTTTGTGGTTTCATAACATTGATGACGGTAGCAAAATTCGTGTGCCAATGATGGCGTGTTACAGCAAGAACCGTCTATTTTACAGTGTGATTTGGTAATATCAGTTTTGCGAATATGGCGTTTTGGAATTCCGTGATAAGAAAACAGTAAATGATCGTATTCATAACCTTCCAATTGTTTTTTAATCGAATTTCCTAAAGCTTTAATGTAACTCTCTTTATTATAAAAAGCAGGAACAATAGTAAACTTCATTTCTGGAAAATGTTTTGCGCGCAATTCTTCTGCTAAAACCACGATGGTAGTAGTAGATGCCATCGCATGCTGCGGATATAAAGGGAAAAGTAGGACTTCATTTACGCCCTTGTCGTGCAGTTCTTGCAATCCTTTTAAGATGGTCATAGTACCATAACGCATCGATAAAGCTGTTGGTAAATCTACTAATTGTTGTACTTTTTTCTGCATTCGTTTTGATATAACTACCAAAGGCGAACCTTCTTCCCACCAAATTTTAGCATAAGCTGCCGCTGATTTTTTGGGTCTGGTTTGCAAAATAATACCGCGAACTAATAAAGCACGAAGTAAAAACGGGACATCGATTACAAATCTGTCCATTAAAAATTCATCAAGATATGGTTTTACATCTTTTGCAGTTGGGCTTTCGGGCGATCCTAAATTTACTAATAATACTCCTTTCATAGTTTTTTTTTTTGTTATTTCAAAAAATGAGGAATTTCAATTTATAATTTTTTATAAAAGTAATAAAACTTCTTTTTTGACTTAATGAGGGGTTAATTTTTTATTGATACTAGCATATACGAGATTGATGTTAGGCTGTATTTTGATTTATCGACATTAAATATTTTTTTGGAGTTGTGGCAAATTTTTTCTTGAATGCGGCAATAAAATGACTTCCGGTACTATAGCCAATTTTTAAACCAACTTCGTTCACATTATAAGAACCGCTATCTAATAATTGTCGGGCAAAATCCATTTTATAATCAATTAAAAAACCATAAACCGTATCACCATAAATTTGCTTAAAACCCATTTTTAGTTTTTTCAAACTCAAACCTACTTTTTCCGACAGCTCCTCTAGTCCTGGTGGTTCAGCCATATTAGCAATAATAATTTCTTTTGCTTTTCTAATCTTTAATACATTTTCTTCATCAATCAAAAACGGACATTGTTCTGCATTTGGATCTTCGGAACGATTGAAATACAAACTTAACAGTTCGTATCCTTTTCCTTTATAGTATAAGTTTTTAATAGATGGGTTTAAATTATAATGAAACAACTGACTCAATACAATTGCCATCGACGGACTTATGTCGTTCTCTTTATAATATTTTTTATCCTTATTATCTTCACTCAAAAACGGAATGTGATGCGCATCTTTTGAAAACAAACTATGAAATTTTTGTATAGAAATAATAACCGAAATCATCCAAGAATTTGGAGCTAATTCTAAATTCAAAGGCAATTCTTTTTGTGGATTATAAAACAAAAGTGATTTTTCATCTCGTAATTCTAGCGCATAGGTTCCATCATTAAAAATGAATTTTGCTTTACCTTTTATACCAAAATGAAATTGAATAAGCCCTTGATTTACAGATTTTTTTATATAAAAATTTTCATTTCCGTCATTCTGAAAGCGAATCAAAGTAAAGTCATTTTCAATAGTTATTATTTCTTGAGAACCCATAGCGATATTTTTTCGTATATAATTCGAAATCTAGTAAAAATATTATTTAGAATGAATCTATATAAATAATTTACCATGACTTAATTTCAGTACAAATTTAGAATAAATAACGCCAGAAAGACAAGTGATGGTTAAAAAATCTCACAGCGACACTAAAAGTACTTACAGCGTTACTTTTATAAATTTGTAAATAATAATTTTGTTGAACTTTTTAAGTAAAGTATAAATATGGAAAATTTTAATATGTCGAAGCACACTTCTTTTTATGCCTTGGGGTTGAGTTATAAAAAAGCGGATGCATCCCTAAGAGGAAAATTTAGTTTAGATGCAGCTGCAAAAGCAACGATTTTAATTCAGGCTGAAGCCGAGGGAATAGACTCTTTAATCGTTACATCAACCTGCAACAGAACAGAGATTTACGGTTTTGCCAACCATCCGTATCAATTAATAAAATTACTTTGCGAAAACAGTCAGGGAACTGTTGAAGAATTTCAGGAAGTGGCATATATTTATAAAAATCAAGAAGCGGTTAATCATATGTTTCGCGTAGGAACGGGTTTAGACAGTCAAATTCTTGGCGATTTTGAGATTATTAGTCAATTAAAAATTGCTTTTAACGAAAGTAAATCAAACGGTTTGGTAAATTCTTTCCTTGAAAGATTATTGAATTCAGTGATACAAGCGAGTAAAAGAATCAAAACAGATACCGAAATTTCATCAGGAGCAACATCGGTTTCTTTTGCCTCGGTACAATACATTATTAAAAACGTTACGGATATTACTAATAAGAACATTTTGCTTTTTGGGACGGGAAAAATAGGAAGAAACACTTGCGAAAATTTGGTAAAACACACCAAACATGAGCAAATTACTTTAATCAACAGAACCAAAGATAAAGCAGAAAAATTAGCTCAAAAATTAGATGTAATTGTAAAAGATTATGCTGATTTACAACTCGAATTACAAAATGCAGATGTAGTTGTTGTAGCTACGGGAGCTCAAAATCCAACCATAGACAAAACATTATTAAATCTAAAAAAACCATTGTTGATTTTAGATTTATCGATTCCCAAAAATGTACATGAAAACGTCACCAGTGTAGAAGGTGTTACTTTAATTCATCTTGATTATTTGTCACAAATAACGGATGAAACATTGGAAAATCGTAAACTTCATATTCCAGCAGCAGAAGCTATTATTGAGGAAATCAAGACAGAGTTTGTGGAATGGACCAAAAACAGAAAATTTGCGCCGACAATACAAGCATTAAAAGAAAAATTAAATGCTATAAAAGAAGGAGAGTTGAACGTACAACGCAAAAAATTATCAAATTTTGATGAAGAACAGGCACAATTAATCAGTAACAGAATTATCCAAAAAATTACAAACCATTTTGTAAATCACTTAAAAGATGGCGATTCAATTGATGAAGGAATTGAATGGATTGAAAAAGTATTCCAATTAGATCAAGAAAAATCATTTTTTTAAGCAGTACTTTTTACTGGAAAATTAAAGCAAAGTGACTAAAAAAACAATACGAATAGGAACTCGCGATAGTGAACTCGCACTTTGGCAAGCACACACTGTTCAAAAACAACTTCAAAATTTAGGATATTCAACTCAAATTGTAGCCGTTAAATCAGACGGAGACATCATTCTCGACAAACCACTTTACGAACTAGGAATTACTGGAATTTTCACAAAAACTTTAGACATTGCCATGATTAATGGGCAAGTTGATATTGCTGTACATTCGATGAAAGATGTGCCAACTGCATTACCAATTGGTATTGTTCAAGCTGCCGTTTTGGAAAGAGCTAACACATTAGATATTTTGGTTCATAAATATAGCACTGATTTTTTACACACAGCTGATGTGATTCCTATAACAATTGCCACAGGAAGTTTGCGTCGTCAAGCGATGTGGTGGAATAAATATCCAAGTCATACCGTAGTCGATTTACGTGGAAACGTTAATACCAGAATGCAAAAATTGCAAGAAAACGACTGGAACGGAGCCGTTTTTGCAGCAGCAGGATTAGAAAGAATCAATTTAAAACCAGATAATTACATCAATCTTGATTGGATGATTCCTGCGCCAGCTCAAGGCGCAATGGTTGTTGTTGCCATGGCTGATGACAATTTTACATTGGAAGCACTTTCGCAACTCAATCACATTGAAACTGAAATTTGCACATACATAGAAAGACAATTTCTAAAAACACTCGAAGGCGGATGTACTGCGCCAATCGGAGCAATTGCAAGGTATAATGAAAAGGAAGATACTATCAATTTTAAAGGAGTTTTACTATCAATTGACGGAAAACAAAAACTAGAAATCGATAAAATAGTGGATATTTCTGAATGGAAGAAACTTGGTTTTAATGCGGCGCAAGAAATTCTGAATGATGGGGGAAGCGAATTAATGGCAGAGATTAAGAAACAATTGAAGAAATAGTCTTTGTTATTTTTGAAAAATTCAATTTGTAAAAAAAGCATTATATTTGTATGGATATAAAAATCGTAAAAGATGAACTACAAAATATCATTCAAGGAAAGAGCGGAACTAGCAAAAGAACTCTTATCCAAACAGTTGCCAGTTACCTTGGAGCAAGCCAAACAGCAAGCTCAATGGTTAAAAACAATAAGCACTACAAACAAGAAGAAACAAAAAACATAATTGAATTTTGTAATGAGAGTAACCTTTGGGCTAATAACAAAGTAAATTTTGATTTATTTATTTCTGAAGGTGCGGAACAGAAAGTTTATATAAAAAACGAAAAAACAGTATATAAATTAAACGATTCAATTTACTATTCCTCTTGGCAAGATTATTTTACGAATTTATTATTAAATAATTACTTCTTTCCTGAAACTTCTTACACATTAGTTGGTTTTTGTTTTGTTGATGAAGTTCTATTTGCTTTAGTTGAACAACCTTTTGTAAAAGCAAATCAACCAACAAATTTACATCAAGTTAAAGAATTTATGATGGCTAACGGCTTTGAAAACACAAGAAATCATGATTATTATAATTCTGAATTAGGAATAATTCTCGAAGATTTACATGATGAAAATGTATTAACACAAGATGGTATTTTATATTTTATTGATACCGTATTTTACAGTAAACAATGACAAAACAATTCAACATACTATCTACTAAAAAGCTTTTGCCAAATCAAAAGCAAGAGTTATTAGACGCCCATTTTACAGTTATTGAAGAAGATTTTATCGAAACAACTATCAATAATTTCGAACTTTCAAAAGTAAATGACAATCTGATTTTTACAAGTCAAAATGCAGTTCAAAGTATTTTACAACATCCAAAATGCGAAGAACTAAAAAGTAAAAATGTCTTTTCTGTTGGGATGAAAACCAAAGATTTATTAACCCAAAACGGATTCAATGTTGTTGCTTACACTGGTTATGCATCCGATTTATCCGAAATAATTACATTGATTTATTCTGGCGAATCTTTCACTTTTTTTAGTGGAAATTTACGTCGAGATATTTTGCCAAATACACTTAAAGAAAACGGAATCACATTCAACGAAATTGAAGTGTATGAAACCAAATTAACCTCAAAAAAAACATCAAATAAATTAGACGGAATTCTGTTTTTCAGTCCATCAGCAGTTGAAAGTTATTTGAAATTGAATACAATAAAAGATGAGATGTGCTTTTGCATAGGCGAAACTACCGCAGAAGCATTAGAAAATAAAAAAATAAAAAACATCATAATTGCAGAAAAACCATCGGTTGAAAATGTGATTAATGAAGTTATAGAATATTACACTAACTAAAAAACCCTTTCAGGGTTTGAAACCCTAAAAGGGTTAAATATCATAATAAAAATGATCAAAAACGACTTATTCCTTCGAGCATTAAACAACGAAACCGTAGAACGTCCACCAGTTTGGATGATGCGTCAAGCTGGAAGATACTTACCAGAATTCAGAGCATTGCGTGATAAATACGATTTTTTTACACGATGCGAAACTCCAGAATTAGCAGCAGAAATTACGGTTCAACCTATTAGAATTGTAAAACCAGATGCCGCAATTTTGTTTTCAGATATATTGGTAGTTCCCAGAGCAATGGGAATTCACGTAGAATTGAAAGACAATTTGGGACCAATAATCCCAAATCCAATCCGAACGATGGAACAAGTAAACCAAGTTATTGTTCCAGATGTTCATGAAACTTTAGGTTACGTTTTTGATGCTATCAAATTGACCAAAGAAATGTTGAACGATGAGGTTCCACTAATTGGTTTTGCAGGTTCGCCTTGGACCATTTTCTGCTATTGTGTTGAAGGAAAAGGTTCTAAAAGTTTTGATACTGCCAAAGGATTTTGTTTTTCTAATCCAATTGCGGCGCATACATTATTACAAAAAATCACCGATACCACGATTTTATATCTAAAAGGAAAAGTAAAAGCTGGTTGTAATGCCGTTCAGATTTTTGATTCTTGGGGCGGCATGTTATCACCAGTAGATTATCAAGAATTCTCTTGGAAATACATCAACCAAATAGTTGACGCTTTGGCAGAAGACACAAAAGTTATTGTTTTCGGAAAAGGATGTTGGTTTGCATTAAATGATATGGCAAAAAGTAAGGCATCGGCGCTTGGTGTAGATTGGACTTGTTCGGCAAGAAATGCACGTTATTTAACAGGTGGAAAAATCACATTACAAGGAAATTTTGATCCATCAAGATTGTTATCTCCAATTCCAACTATCAAAAAAATGGTACACGAAATGATAAACGAATTCGGAAAAGACAATTATATTGTAAACCTGGGTCATGGAATTTTACCAAATATTCCTGTAGATCATGCGAAAGCATTTATTGAAGCTGTGAAGGAGTATAATTCATAATGGCAAAAGCAAATATTGATATCAGCCAATTAACTTTAAAAGAACATTTGTTTTATGCTTACGCTAACTTAGCAATGGCACATTCGGCAATTGATAACAAACAAACAAAGTTTGATAAGTTTAATTATAGCATTAGAGCTAAACTATATAAAGGGCTTTTAAATGGAGAAATGAATGTTAGAACTCTTTTTGATGATGAGAAAGTAAAATTATCAATAGGAACAAAATGTAATTATTGCAATTCTACTGAACAACTTGCATTAGACCATATTTTAGCACAAAAATTAGGAGGAAAAGATAGCGGAGATAATTTGGTTTATGCCTGTAAAACATGTAATAGTTCAAAAGGTAAAAAAGATTTAATGGAATGGATGCTTTTTAAAGGAAATGAATTTTTACCATTAATGGTTATTAGACGTTATTTGAAATTAGTTATAAATTACTGTGTTGAAAACCATTTAATGGACTTGAAAATATCAGAAATTGAAATGGATAAAGTGCCTTTTAAATTATTATTAATCCCTGTGAAATTTCCATCTCCAGATAAATTAAGGTTAGTTTAATAAAAACAAATTATTATGACCAAAGAAACCGCAATAAAATTATTTGAACAAAAACAAATTCGTTCACTTTGGAATGAAGACGATGAAAAATGGTATTTTTCTATTGTAGATGTTGTACAAGTTTTAACTGAAAGTACCATTCCAAAAAGATATTGGACTGATTTAAAAAAGAAATTAAAATTAGTAGGAAGTGAGATGTACGATAATCTCGTACAACTGAAAATGCAATCGGAGTAAAATAAATTCTATTTTGAACTTGTTACAAATTGTCACCAGTTAAAAAAATGAGTTGGTTACAAATTGTAGCCAACTGAAATTACAATATTTAATTAATGAAAAATAAATTCTACCAATACCTACAATACCTACAAGACCAAATCGTTGCTGGATTAGAAGCAGTAGAAGGAAATGCTAAATTTCGTGAAGACATTTGGGAACGACCAGAAGGCGGAGGAGGAAGAACTCGTGTTATTGAAAATGGTAAAGTTTTTGAAAAAGGCGGTGTAAACATTTCGGCAGTTCACGGAAAATTGCCTGAAGCCATGCGTCAACTATTCAACGTTAGCGAAGCCGATTTTTTCGCTTGTGGATTGAGTTTAGTAATGCATCCAAAAAACCCAATGGTGCCTACGGTTCATGCCAATTGGCGCTATTTCGAAATGTATGATACTTCGACTACACTCAATACAGGTTCAAGGAAAGTAATCAATTCATGGTTTGGTGGCGGACAAGATTTAACACCATATTATCTGTTTGAAGAAGATGCTATTCATTTCCATCAAACTTGTAAAAACTCGTGCGACAAACACAATTCGGATTTTTATCCAACATTTAAAAAACAATGCGATGAATATTTTTGGAACACACATCGCAATGAAGCGCGTGGAATTGGCGGGTTGTTCTTTGATTATTGCAAGGAAACAAACGAAATGAGAATGGATGATTGGTACAATTTCGTAACCGAAGTTGGAAACAGTTTTTTAGAAGCCTACGTTCCAATTGTAGAAAAAAGAAAGGATTTACCATTTACAGAAGCACAAAGAACTTGGCAAGAAATCCGACGTGGTCGTTATGTAGAATTCAATTTGGTTCACGATAAAGGAACATTATTTGGCTTAAAAACGAACGGTCGAATTGAATCGATTTTGATGAGTTTACCACCACATGTGCAATGGGTTTATGATAATCATCCAGAAGGTGGTAGCGAAGAAGAAAAATTAATTAAAGTATTAGAAAAACCTAAAAATTGGATTGTAGATTGAGAATTAACGAGTTTTGATTTCAGTTTCCTGACCTCAAAATTATCTTTTAAATCAAAAATTAGCAATCGTAACTCTTAAATCAAAAATCAATATGTTCCCATTAAGAAGAAACCGCCGTTTAAGAACCAATGAATCTATAAGAAGTTTGGTTCGTGAAACTATTCTTTCACCGCACGATTTTATTGTACCATTGTTTGTAGTTGAAAGTAAAGGAGTGAGAGAAGAAATTCCGTCGATGCCTAATTATTTCCGATTGAGTTTGGATAATTTAGAAAAAGAGGTCAAAGAACTCTGGAAATTGGGATTAAAATCGGTTTTACTATTTGTAAAAGTCCCCGATAATTTAAAAGATAATAAAGGAACAGAAGCTTTAAATCCGAATGGATTGATGCAACGAGCCATTAAAACCGTAAAAAATGTTTGTCCAGAAATGATAGTCATGACCGATGTGGCACTCGATCCGTATTCGATTTATGGTCATGACGGAATTATCGAAAACGGACAAATTGTAAATGATGACACCGCTTTATTTTTGGCAGAAATGAGTGTTTCTCATGCAAAAGCTGGCGCAGATATTGTTGCTCCCAGCGATATGATGGATGGTAGAATTCTTGAAATTCGGGAGGTATTAGAGGATGAAGGTTTTATAAATACAGGAATATTGGCGTATTCTGCCAAGTATGCATCTGCACATTATGGCCCTTTTCGAGATGCATTAGATTCGGCACCAGTAGATTTGCAAAACATCCCAAAAGACAAAAAAACCTATCAAATGGATTACCATAATCGGTTGGAAGCACTCCGAGAAACCAGAATGGATATAGAGGAAGGTGCTGATATTGTTATGGTAAAACCAGGCATTGCGTACCTCGATATTGTTCGGGAAATAAAAAACATGTCTGAAGTTCCAGTAGCGGTGTATCAAGTTTCTGGAGAATATGCTATGATAAAAGCAGCAGCACAAAGAGGTTGGATTGATCATGACGCAGTGATGCTAGAGCAAGTAACGGCTATTAAACGTGCTGGTGCCGATATTATTGCTAGTTATTTTGCAAAAGATGTTGTGAAATTAATTTCGTAAACAATGAAAAAAATTGTTTCAATAATTATGTTTTTCATTTTTCTTTCCTGTAAAAATGAAAATCAAAAACAGCCCGAAAAACCTACTTTTACAGAAAAAATTTCGGGTAAAGAATTATTTGAAAACAAAGGAAATTGTATTGCTTGTCATCAAGCAAAACAAAAAACTATTGGACCGAGTCTAGCTAAAATCGCTAAAATATATAAAGCAAAAAATCAAAGTATTGTTTTATTTCTTAAAGAAGAAAGCGAACCTATAGTTGACCCATCTCAATATGAAATTATGAAAGCCAATTTTGCTATTACCAAAAGCATGAGCGATGAGGAATTAAATGCTTTGGAAAACTATATTTACAGCTTTTCAAAATAATCTTGATAACCTGTATCAAATGGAAACTGTTTTCATCCAAACTCCACTCGGCGTGACCAAAATTGTTGGCGATGAGAATGGTATTGCTATAATTTCAATTTTAGATGCAGGAGAAATTACACTTGCTATTCCCAAAATCCTGCAAGAAGCAACTGCACAATTAAATGACTATTTTGCAGGGAAGCGGAATGATTTTGATTTTAAAATAAATCCTAAAGGAACCGATTTTCAACAAAAAGTGTGGCAAGAATTATTGAATATTCCGTTTGGAAAAACCATTTCTTATCTTGAATTATCTAAAAGGATAGGCGATGTAAAAGCCATTCGTGCTGTGGCTTCCGCCAATGGGAAAAATCCACTTTGGATTGTGATTCCCTGTCATCGCGTAATAGGAATTGATGGTTCACTTACAGGATATGCGGGAGGTTTGTGGCTCAAAAAATGGTTGTTGGAGCATGAAAATCCAACAAATCAACAATGTTTATTTTAATTATTTCAAGATAGATTTCACTGTTTTTCAGAAATAATTTATTTTAATGAAAAATAAATAACTATTTTTAATCACTAACAAAAAATTTTGACAAAACGAATTTGTGAAAATTTGTTAAATTTGTGTTTTATGATTGAAAAACTAAACCTCAATAACATTCTTTTTCTTGATATAGAAACAGTTCCCGAAGAACAAAACTTCGATAGTTTAGACCAAGATATGAAAGCACTTTGGGAGCAAAAAACCCAATACCAAAGACGCGATGAATTCACTCCACAAGATTTTTATGAACGCGCAGGAATATGGGCCGAGTTTGGTAAAATTGTTTGTATTTCTGTAGGCTATTTTGTTAACAAAGGCGACATTAGAAATTTTAGAACAACCTCTTTTTTTGGTGATGAAAAAAAGATTTTAAAAGATTTTTCCAACTTGCTCGACAATCATTTCAACCAAGTGCAACATATTTTGTGCGGGCATAATGCAAAAGAATTTGATTTCCCTTTTATAGCTCGAAGAATGGTTATTAATCAAATTGCCATTCCTAATAAGTTGAATTTATTTGGCAAAAAGCCTTGGGAAATTCCGCACTTAGACACTTTAGAATTGTGGAAATTTGGCGATTATAAACATTTTACTTCCTTAAAATTATTGACCAAAATATTAGACATTCCATCACCCAAAGGTGATATTGACGGCAGTCAAGTAGCTCATGTTTTTTATGTAGAAAAAGATATTGACCGCATAGTTACTTATTGTGAAAAAGATGTGATTGCCGTGGCACAAATTTTCCTTCGATTACGAAGGGAAGATTTATTGATTGAGGACGAAATTATTCATGTATAAAAAAAGGCCTCCAAAACACGGAAGCCTTTTTTACACTTTTTATTTTTTAGTTTCTTCTTAATATTATCTTTTTTGTAACCGACGCTTGATTATTTTCTATAGTAACCAAATAAATACCATCTTGAAGGTTTTCAATCCCGAAACTCGTATACACTTGGTTTGTGTCTTTTGAAAGAATTTGTCGTCCTTGAATATCAAATAATTTTATAGTCGCAGTATCAGATAAAGATGGAATGGCAACATTCACTATCCCTTTTGTTGGGTTTGGATAAACACTGCTACTCATAATAGGATTTGTTGCAACCGATAATGCATTTTCAACGCGACATAAATTGATACTAAAGCTATTAATAACGCCACCATCTTGATCATTATGGTCTAAAACTTTTAAAATCCAATCACCATCAGCTGGTAAAGTATTTAAAGAACTAAGGCTGTCAACTGGCGCAATCAATCCAGTTATAGCTGGGATTCCGCTGCAGGCTGGTACTCCGCCATTATCATCCATAGTACAATTGATATCTTTATTATTTCCACAAGGAATGTCTAATAAGGTTACAATTGGACTTCCAATAGAAGCTGGACCAATAAGCGAAACCGTGATGTCGCCTATCCAAGTATGGGTAATATTCATATTTACTTTCATACTTCCAATGGTGTAACCACCAGTTATCGTTAAGGGTACAGTGGCTATAGAGTTAGGTAAAGTCGCAATAGTAGCATTTGTAAAATCAGTAGCTGTAAAGGTTTGACCACAAGTTAATGTTCCCGTTACAAAAGAATATACAGATGCATTAGCAACAAGACCATTTCCGCAGTTATTGGCTGGAATTACTCTCCAATAATATCGTGTAGCTTGTGTTAAACCAGATAGATTATAAGAAGTATTCGTTACAACTTCATTTGCTGTAAAGCTAGAAAAAGTTGGTGATACTGAAACTTGAATAGTATAACTCTGCGCGTTGGTTTGACTATTCCATTTTAAAATGGCGGCAGTGGATAATCCTGATTGTCCATCAGTAGGCGTTTGTAAAGCTACCTGCTGAAACGTGGCATTATAGATTCTCAACGTTTTGTATCTCGTTTCTGAATCTGTAGCGCTTGTTCCTTTTATTCCTACAAAATATTCATTTGGATCCACATTGGTTAAACCAGAAATTGTCATTGTAACTACACCATTAGCACTCATAGTTGCAGGAGAAAATGTTGCTGTTGCCCCCGTAGGAATACTCAAAGCAGAAAATGTTGTTGTTCCCGTGCCAGTTTGTTTGTAATTAAAAGTGTATACAGCATTTTGGTTTGCGCACACTGTTAAATTATCAGAAGTAGAATTAATAGCAAAAGCAGAATTTATCCCCGTAATTATTAATGAATATTTTTGACGTCCTGTTACAAGAGTTCCTTTATGTGTTACGGTAATAGTATATATTCCTGCAAGTGGTGTGTCTATTTTAACCTGTTCTACATTATCTACATTATTATCTCCAGTTCTTATTGCATCGCTATTTGGATCATTGGTTAATTTCCATGGAAAATATGTAGTCGTATTTTTTGTGATTCTAATGTCTAAATCGTTAACCAATGCTGGAGTACTATCATTGGCAGGTAAATTGCCATTGTTTGATTGCCCGGGCAAATCTGTCCAAGTGATAGATGCCATTAATGGAGTTGCTCCATTGGAATTGACCGACATCGTAAACGTTTGATTGTTATCTAAATTTTCTTCGGAAACCCATGAGGTTAATCCATTATTTGTTAATGTTTCCGCTGCTTTTTTTGCATTTAATAAACCCCATCCAAAAACAGCATCCGGACCAACATTTCCTGCGTCATCGGCGGTATGACATGCTAACCCTTTAAGTGTGGCAGCTCGCATAAAACTGTTAGTCAAATTTTTATAGTGTTGCTGCAGTAAAATTAAAGTTCCAGCCACGTTGGGAGAAGCCATAGAGGTACCAGATAAAACCGCAGTTGCAGTGTTTGAAGCATTGCTGGTTGAGGTTAAATTTTCTCCGTTACCAGTAATATCTGGTTTTACTCGTAAATCATCTGTTGGTCCTTGACTACTAAAAGAACTGATTGTAATGTTTGCGAGATTTGTAGATCCGTCAGTTGCGACGGCAACATCGGCACAGCTGGCAACGATTAAATTATTTTTCGCAGTTTTATTCCCTACTAATTTGTCAAAACCAAAAGCAATTGGATCAGGATTATCTTGAGTTTGCCCATCATTTCCCGCTGACATTACCGCTAAATAGTAGGGAGCATTATAGGCAACGTCATCCCAAATGCGGGCATCTGAAGAGTATGAACCGATAAGCCAAGAGGGTAAAGTTGTCCCGCTCGTAGTAATTGGAACGCCATAGGAATGATTAGAAATTAGCATGCCTAGTTGTGCTTCTGAAATAGCTTCAGAATCATCATTTGTCCAGTTAAAAGTTCTTGCGTTTGCTTGATATGCCATACCTTTTACAGAGGCTGGTGATGGACCGGCAACAAGAGTTCCGGCAACGTGTGTTGAATGTAAAACGGTGGTTGTATTTGCTGGATCGTCAATCACGGTAACTCTTCCTCCAAAAGCATTGTGTGTGGTTCTAACATTTCCGCCGTCCCATTCTCTTACAGTCATTCCTTGACCATTTAGGTTTAAGCCCAGCGCACCTCCAGTATTTAAGAAATTTGTTCTAGTTGACTTTGCCGCATTTACATTTTCGGTTGTGTAATATATTGGCAATCCTTCTGGCGAAAGTTTCATTAATTCAGTAATACTTCCGTCTTCCTTCGTGGTTAGAATTGGCCAACCTTTTACTAGGGCAGTTGCAACGGCTTTTTCTTTTTCTTCTTCAGCTTTTTTTCGGTAATAAATCTCTTTTTCTTTCAGCAAAGACATATTATAATTTGCTGTAATTTTTTTAATATCTTCCTTTGTTTGTGCAAAAAATGGATTCGCAACAAAAAGAATAATAAGCAGTAACAAGTGTTTCATTTTCATAATATTATAATGGGTATTTGAGGTAAATAAGCTAGCAAATATATAAATCGTTTATTAGTTTGTGAATTTAATTAACATAATTTACTAAATTTTTTATATGATTACCACTTAAAAGCTGTAATGAATAAAAATTAATTGAATTTTTTTATTGAAATTTGATAAATGGTATATTTACCAAAAAAAATGGTTTTAAGTAGATTTTGGTTAGCTATTTTTGTTTCTTCTATAGCTTTTGTGGTTTATAGTCTGTGTATTGGAAACAGCTATACAATTGATTCTGTTTTGAACGGAAAAAAAGATGATCCTATTTTAATTTCAGAAAAATATATAGAGCAACTGCCAAAGTTTGTTCAAGACAGCATAAAAAAAGCACCAAAACAAACTATCATTATCAACAAGGATACGCTCAATACAGACACTACTTATGTCTATAAAGCAAAAACGGTAAAGATATATTCTGGAGTTCAAAAATCGGATGGATTGTTGCCCACTTGTAAAAATAGCTTACTGGATTTGATCATTCCTTTGATTGCTTACTTGGCTTTTTTCTGTGGATTAATGCAACTGCTAATCGACTCTGGTGCATCAGAAAAATTAGCCAAAAAATTAAGTCCCGTTTTTTCTAAAATCTTCCCATCGATTCCCAAAAATCATGAATCAATCTCATATATGACCCTGAATTTTGCTGCTAATTTTCTAGGATTAGATTCTGCTGCAACTCCATTTGGTCTTAAAGCGATGCAGAGTTTACAAGAGTTAAATCCCGAGAAAGACAAAGCTAGTGATGCGCAAATTATGTTTTTGTGCCTCCATGCTGCGGGTTTAACATTGATTCCAACATCAATTATTGGATACCGTGCTGCCGAAAATGCCAGTAATCCTGCCGATGTGATGTTGCCTTGTATTATTACATCATTTATTGGAACCATAGCAGCATTTTTAATTGTTGGAATCCGACAAAAAATAAATTTTAAAAGTGCTTCTTTAGTTGTTGCATTGATCACTATAATAGCCGCTATTGTGGGATTATTGTTTTATGTAAACACACTTGATTTAATAGGTAAAAATGCCTTTACCTCTAATCTTTCGGGTTTGATGCTTATTGCGATAATTGGATTTACATTGGTATTCTCATTCATTCACGAGAAAAAATTTGTGGATAAAGACACGACTATTTTTGATACTTTTGTGACGGGTGCCAACAATGGTTTGCAAACCGGAGTCAAAATATTTCCTTACGTGTTGGGAATGTTGGTGGCGATTTCCTTTTTTAGAAACAGTGGTTTGTTCGAGATTATAAGCAACGGAATTTCATTTGTGTTCTCCCATATTGGCGTAAGCAAACAAGTTACTGATTCGTTACCGGTTGCAATGTTAAGACCTTTTAGCTCCGGTGGTTCACGAGGTTTTATGATAGATTCTATGCGGACTTTTGGACCGGATTCTTTCTCCGGAAGATTGAGTTGTATTTTCCAATGCAGTGCCGAGACGACCTTTTATGTAATTGCGGTTTACTTTGGAAGCATTAATGTGAAGAATACGAGATACACGCTTGGCACTATGCTGTTGGTAGATTTGGTTTGTGTGATTACCGCGATTTTTGTAGCTAGTTGGTTTTTTTAATATAAAGATATGGCAAGTGAAGGAATAGAATTGGTAATAGAAGTAGTAATCGAATTTGTTCCAAGATATTTTGGAGCATTTTTAAAATGGATTTACTTTAGATTCAAAATTCCTTTTTCAGAAATTTTAGAGCAAAATGGTACCAAGCGAATTGGATACGTTTCATTGGGACTAATAATTTTAGGAATTCTTTTATTTTTTAAATTTTAATAATTATTCAATGTCGTTTAACGAAACCTTCACCGATTTTTACAACAATGTCAAAGCGAGTTTAGCCGATGGAACTTTTGCTAAACTAACCTTGGCAAAAACCATTGGAAACACTGATTTGATGAATATATATGTTCGTCCGATTTTAGAAGAAGGTGAATTAAAATTGGAACTTAAATACAAATTCCAGCAGGAAGAAGTAATCGAAATTCATACTATCGATGCAGCTCGTGATAAGTTGGGTGCCTATATCAATAATCCATTTATGTCGGCAATATTGTTCACCACTGAATTTGATTTGAAGTATAAACTAAATAAAAAACGAGCGGTCAGCATCACTGAAAAAGGGAATACTTTTGGCAATGCTTCAGAGGTTTTATTGGAGTATCTTAATCGATAACCATCTCCGGAATTTCTCCTTCAATGATTAAATCAGCTTCGGTTGATGCGATAATGTGTTCTACAGAGACGCCGGGTGCACGTTCTAATAATTTGAAACCTTTTGGCGTTATTTCCATAACAGCTAGTTCGGTAACTACTTTTTTGACACAGCCAACTCCCGTTAATGGGAGCGTACACTTTTTCAAGATTTTACTTTCGCCAGCTTTATTGACGTGCATCATGGCTACGATTATATTTTCTGCAGAAGCTACTAAATCCATTGCGCCTCCCATTCCTTTAACCATTTTTCCTGGAATTTTCCAGTTGGCAATGTCGCCGTTTTCGGCAACTTCCATTGCGCCAAGAATCGTTAAGTCAACTTTCTGACTACGAATCATTCCAAAACTAAAGGCGGAATCAAAGAAACTTGCGCCTGGCAAAGTAGTAATGGTTTGCTTTCCGGCATTGATAATATCCGCGTCTTCTTCGCCTTCATAAGGGAACGGTCCCATTCCGAGGACACCGTTTTCACTTTGAAATTCCACAGAAATATCATTGCGGACATAGTTAGCCACCAAGGTTGGAATTCCGATTCCTAAATTTACATAATAACCGTCTTTAACTTCTTTGGCTATGCGTTTTGCGATTTCGTTTTTATTTAAAGCCATGATTAGTCTCTTTTTCTAGTGGTTCTTTGCTCAATTCTTTTTTCAAATTTTTCGCCTTTAAAAATTCTTTGAACTAGTATTCCTGGAATGTGTATGTGATTTGGATCAAGTGAACCAACAGGTAATAATTCTTCGACTTCTGCAATAGTAATTTTTGCTGCACCAGCCATGCATGCGTTAAAGTTTCGGGCTGTTCCTTTGAAGATAAGATTTCCGGCTTCATCGCCTTTCCAGGCTTTAACGATTGAAAAATCAGCTTTATAGGCAAGCTCCATAATGTGCATTTTTCCGTTGAATTCACGAGTTTCTTTTCCTTGGGCTACTTCGGTTCCAAAACCTGCTGGTGTAAAAAATGCGGGAATTCCGGCTTGAGCGGCGCGGCATTTTTCGGCTAAAGTTCCTTGTGGCGTTAACTCAACATCTAACTCTCCCGAAAGCATCTGACGTTCAAATTCAGCGTTTTCTCCAACATAAGATGAAATCATTTTTTTTATTTGTCTTTTTTGTAAAAGCAATCCAAGTCCAAAATCATCGACACCAGCATTGTTTGAAATGCAGGTTAGTCCCGTGGTTTCTTTTTTTACTAATTCAGCAATACTGTTTTCGGGAATTCCACAAAGGCCAAAGCCGCCGAGCATGATGGTCATATTATCTTCAATGCCCTGCAATGCATCTTGAACGGAGTTTACTTTTTTGTTGATCATGATATGTTGGTTAATCTAATATTTTTAGCCCTGATGGAAGCGGCATCCTTTTTCTCGTTTTTTTAACGAGGAAAAGATACAGCGTACAGCAGGAAATAGCTTCTAAAAAAAATTCATACTAATTCCTAAATTTTACAACCCAAATTCATCTGTGTTTTGCTCGTCTGTTGGGACTACAGTCGAGTCTACTTCTACTTTTCTTGGGGCATAACAATCTACTTTTATGGAAAGATTTGCAGGTCTTTCAAACGGATCTTTTGATATGAGCAAGGCTTTATCGGCATAGCATTTTTTCATCATATAGCCCCAAATAGGCAACGCAGCGGTTGCGCCCTGACCATAAGTGATTCCTTTGAAACGTGCTGAACGGTCCTCACAACCTACCCAAACACCCGTAACCAAATTGGGAACCATCCCAATAAACCAACCATCGGATTGATTTTGCGAAGTTCCTGTTTTTCCGGCAATTGGGTTTGTAAAAGAGTAAGGATAACCCGTCCAGCGGTTGTCGCCACTTCCACCGCCTTGCGTTCTCAATCGAACACCAGAACCTTCTTCGGTTACGCCTTCCAAAAGTTTAATTACAGCATAAGCAATGTCTTTGTTCAACACATCGTGCGTTTCGGGAACGGGTTCGTATAGAATCACACCATTTTTATCTTCAATTCTACTGATAAATTGCGGTTTGATATAAACGCCCTGATTGGCAAAAGTGCTGTATGCGGCGACCATATCTTCGACTGTAATTTCAACAGCACCAAGGGCAATAGATGGTTGCACAGGAATCTCTGATTTTACGCCTAATTTTTTAGTTAAAGCCACTACAGCCTCTGGACCTACTTTATCCATCAATTTTGCTGAAATGGTATTGATAGAATTTGCCAATGCTTTTTTGAGCGTTACCATGCCACGGTATTTATTGTCGGAGTTTTTTGGAGTCCAAGCAGCCGTTACATGATGTCTTCCAACCGGAATTGTGAACGGTGAATCGATAATTGAATCGCAAGGTGACATTCCCAATTGCTCAATTGCGGTTGCATACACAAACGGTTTGAAGGTAGAACCAACTTGTCTTGCGCCTTGTCCAACGTGGTCGTATTGAAAATATTTATAATTGATTCCGCCGACCCAAGCTTTGATGTGCCCTGTTTGTGGTTCCATAGACATAACGCCAGTTTGCAGAAAATGTTTGTAATATCTGATAGAATCCATAGGTGACAACAACGTATCAATTTCTCCATTCCACGAAAAGATTTTCATTTTTGTTTTTACACTAAATGAGGTGATAATTTCTTCTTCAGATTTATCTAAATCTTTCATAACGCGCCAGCGTTCTGATGATTTCATGGCTTTATCCATGATATGTTTGGTTTCTTCGGGAGTAATATTTAAAAAGGGAGCATTTTTATTATCTTTTTGTTGTGCAAAAAACTCTTTCTGTAAATTTTTCATGTGCGCACCAACAGCTTCTTCTGCATGTTCTTGAATTTTAGAATCTATGGTGGTATAAATTTTTAAGCCATCGCTATAAATATCATAATCACTACCGTCTGATTTTTTATTTTCTTTGGCCCAATTTTTCATGTATTCGCGAAGAAATTCTCTGAAATACGTTGCCGCTCCTTCTTTGTGACTTTCCGGATGAAAGTGCAAAACAATAGGTTGACTGGCCAATTTATCTTTGGTAGCTTTATCTAAAATACCGTTTCTAACCATTTGGCCTAAAACGGTATTTCGTCTGGAAAGTACTTCTTTCATGCGACGTAAAGGATTAAAATAGGATGGATTTTTCAACATTCCGACAAACATCGCGGATTCATCAACGGTTAAATCTCGTGGCTCTTTACCAAAATAAACTTTGGATGCAGAGCGAATTCCTACCGCGGTGTTTACAAAGTCGGCCTTGTTGAGGTACATGGCAATAATTTCGTTTTTTGTATATTGACGTTCAAGTTTGACCGCAATAATCCATTCTTTCACCTTTTGAATTATTCGATAAACAAAAAACTTTGAACCTTCGCCGTGAAAAAGTAATTTGGCTAATTGCTGGGTTAGTGTACTGGCTCCGCCATTGGAACCTAATTTTAGTGCCGCGCCAAATGTTCTTCGAGCATCTATTCCTGAATGTTCATAAAAACGCTCATCTTCAGTAGCTACTAATGCTCTTACTATACTTTGTGGCAAATCATTGTACTTAATTGGCGTTCGGTTTTCGTTATAAAACTTACCAAGAGTTACGCCGTCAGACGATATAACTTCGGTAGCTAAATTAGATTCTGGATTTTCTAAATCTTCAAATGAAGGCATGCTTCCAAAAAATCCCCATGTTGTCAAGGTGAAAAAAAGAACCATGATACCCAAACTATAGAAAAATAGTTTCCAAAATTTCTTTTTGTAATAGTTACTATCTTTAACCGAAGTGGTTGTATTGTTTTTTTGTGCCATAATTTTATTCGGTGGATTCTATTCTAAAACCAACATCTGAAATTCCCAGAAGCAACGAAACACCATCAATTTTTCCGGTTTGTCTGTTGGCTTGTTTAATGTGAATTTTATAAATTCCTTTTTGCGTAAAATTCACTTTGTTTTTATAAAAAAGCTTATTTTCTTTTATATCCGAAAAGCCATTGCCAAGAAGTGTGCCATCTGGATTGGTCATTTGATATTCTAATGTGTCTACTTTTATCTGATGATTTGGTTGTTCTAGTGAAACAATTAAAAACAGGTTATTGAACGGATAATTGTCATTATCTCTGACATTTACATACATATTGAAAGACTTTTTTGGGTCTAATTTTGGTAACTCAAAAGTAACAATGCTGTCTTTATGCCACGCGTTTCCGACAGATTTGTATTGGTCAAAAATGCTGCGTTTATCACAAGAAATAACCATAAGCAATAGTAAAATAAAAAGGATGCTATTCTTTATTTTCATTCTTTTTAATGATTATAGGTTTTTTGTTTTGTGGTTTAGGCTTCTGGTTTTGAATTTGATTTAGGCTTTGATTGGTAATTTTATTTTTGTTTCGGCTTTTGTTTTTACTCCTTTTGGGTTGATCAAATCGCGTTAAACTCTCTTGACCCATCGCATTGTTAAAATCTTTTTCTGGTTCAGCGACCGTTTCAACTGCATAATCTTCTAAAGAACTTACTTTAATATTTTGTTTATTTTCAGCAATGATTTCTTTGACTTGCTCAATATTTAAAACATGCCAATTCGCAAAATTATCAGTGTAAGCAAACCACATCAGACCTTTAAAAATATCTTGTTTTTGGCAAATAGCATCACCTTTGTCTGTTTTTAATTTGGTCTCAAAATCAGGAAAACCTTTTAGAGCATCCATGTAAGTATCCAATTCATAATTTAGACAGCATTTTAATTTACCACATTGCCCGGCCAATTTTTGAGGATTTAAAGACAATTGTTGGTAACGGGCAGCCGATGTATTCACACTTCTAAAATCGGTTAACCAAGTAGAGCAACAAAGTTCCCTTCCACAAGAACCAATGCCACCAAGACGCGAAGCTTCTTGCCGCAATCCTACTTGTTTCATTTCAATTCTAGTATTAAAAACTCTCGAAAAATCTTTAATCAATAATCTAAAATCGACTCTATCGTTTGCTGTGTAATAAAAAGTTACTTTGGAACCATCGCCTTGAAACTCGATGTCTGAAATTTTCATTTCCAATTTGTGTATGATAGCTAATTCACGTGCTTTTACTTTCATTGGCTCTTCTTTATCACGAGAATCGCTCCAAATGTCGATGTCTCTTTGTGATGCTTTTCGGTAGATTTTAGCAACATCGAGACTAGTGTGATCTACTCCTTTTTTCTTCATTTGTATTTTTACCAGTTCTCCAGTCAAGGTAACAATTCCAACATCATGACCAGGAGAAGCTACGGTAGCTACTATATCGCCAATGCTTAAAGTAAGTTTTTCGGTGTTTCGATAAAATTCTTTTCTGCCATTTTTAAAACGGATTTCAACACAATCAAACGGCGTCTGTCCATTGGGCAAACTCATGTTGGCTAACCAATCAAAAACGGTTAATTTATTGCAGCTATCAGTGCCACAGGTCCCATTATTTTTACAACCTTTTGGTGCGCTACCATCAGAAGTTGAGCAACTTTGACAAGCCATAATTATATAGATAGTGTTGCATAAAAGCAACTTAAGTTTATAAAACGATTAATGGGTAAAGATAGTATTTTAAAGAAATAAATTCCAATAAAATAATCCCAAATTCCAAAACCCTTTATTGTTAGAATTTCAAATTTTTCTGTAAACTTGGAGGATTTAGATTTAAATAAATTTTATTCGAGAACCTTAAATATTTTATCAGATAATCGAATTCGGAAAGGTAAAGCCAAAGTTACTTTATCGCCTGGAACCGCATGATTACCATCAGAACCATTAACAAACATGCTTTTAACAAACATTTCTTGGTTACCAGTTGTTGGTCCAGAAATCATGATTTTATCATCAACAGTTATCGAATGATTTTCAATTATAAAAAGGCCAACTTGTGCTTTTACATAATAATGTTCGGTTCTGCCAATAACTATTTTTTTTACTTTCGTTTTTTGCCGAATGTCTTTTCGATTTTCGGATGAAGTTAATGCGTTGTCAACTGGTTGCTCTACTTTTTCTAGTTTTGCGCTCCTGTCGCCTGCATATTTGAAGGTTAATTTATCCGATTTTCCTTTTCTGAAAATTTTATTACCGTTTTTTACACCGCTTCTTAATTTTGCTTGGTCAAGCAACGACATGTGAATTATTTCTTGACATTCTGTAGAGCAGCAGTTTTCCATGGTAGCTTTACAGTCATCACATTGAATGAATAATAAGTGGCAACCCTCATTCTCACAATTGGTGTGATTATCGCAAGGTTTTGCGCATTGATGGCATTGCGAAACGATATCGTTTGTAATTCGTTCGCCTAGACGGTGGTCAAAAACGAAATTTTTCCCAATAAATTTACTCTCCAATCCATCTTCCGCAATTTGTTTAGCATAATTGATAATGCCTCCTTCGAGTTGGAATACATTTTTAAAACCCTGGTGCTTGAAATAGGCCGAAGCTTTTTCGCAACGAATGCCGCCAGTGCAATACATCACTATATTTTTATCTTCTTTATGGTCTTTTAATTGCTCCTTAATAATGGGTAAACTTTCTCTGAACGTCTCCACATCTGGGGTAATTGCTCCTTTAAAATGACCAATTTCGCTCTCGTAATGATTTCGAAAATCGACAACAATTGTATTTGAATTTTCTAAAATTTCGTTAAATTCTTTTGCTTTCAAATGTGTCCCTATGTTAGTCACATCAAAGGTTTTATCATTTAAACCATCGGCTACAATTTTACCGCGAACTTTTATAGTTAATTTCAAGAAAGAAAGATTGTCTTGTTCTAAAGCCACATTCAGGCGAATGTCTTTCATAAAATCATAAGCTTGTAGCGTTTCCCGAAAGGCCTCCATTTTTTCGGCGGGAACACTCATTTGAGCATTAATTCCTTCATGGGCTACATAAATTCGACCCAGCGCATCGAGTTTGTTCCATCCGATAAATAAATCGTTTCTAAAATTTGTTGGATTTTCAATGTGGGCATACGCATAGAAAGACAAGGTAAGTCGGTTTTTGCCAACTTCTTGTATAAGATTGACTCTTTCTTCTGCGCTTAATTTGTTATACAGTTGCATGCTATAAACATTTAAGTAAGGACTATGTTGTGAACCCTAAATGGGAGAATTCGAAAGCAAAGATACTATTAATTTGAGGATTTGAAAATGTGTTGTCATGATAATAAAAAAGTCTTTTAGAGAGTTTCTAAAAGACTTTTTTTAAATGAATTTTTTCTGGTTAACAGAATTCTGCGTAGGCTTCTTTCAAATTTTCTGCGATCAATTCTGCGGGTCTGCCTTCAATGTGATGACGCTCTAACATGTGAACCAATTCACCGTTTTTAAACAATGCAATGCTAGGAGATGAGGGCGGAAAAGGGAACATATGTTGGCGCGCAGCATCAACAGCTTCTTTATCTACTCCAGCAAAAACGGTTACGATGTGGTCTGGTTTTTTAACGCCTTCTAAACTCATTTTTGCTCCTGGACGCGCATTTCTTGCAGCGCATCCACAAACCGAATTTACAACTACAAGTGTTGTCCCTTCTGCTTTTATAGCATTTTCTACTTCAGCGGTAGTATATAATTCTTGAAAACCAACTTGTGAAAGTTCTGCACGCATTGGTGATACCATTTCTTTTGGATACATAATTATTTATGATTTAATATTGTTGAATTTTGATTTTAGATTAAAACAAATCTAAATACAAAGGTAATAAGAATTGTAAAAAAGGCTTTAGATAATTATAAGGATTTATTATGTTTACATACTTAAAATAAATATACAATGGAATTTGATAAATTTAGGATTGAAATAGTTTTGCTATTATTTTTTGGGATTGGTTATTATTTCATCCAAAGATAAAACAATTTGAAATTAACTTTACAATATTTATTGTAATGATATGCTATAGCAATTTTATTATTGTCGCTAACTGTAAGACATATTTTCCCCTGTTATCCTGAAGATATTTCAGATCTTGAAAATAAAAAAAGATTACTATTTCATTTACAAAGAACTAATGAAGCTCTAGTTCAAACTACTGAAGCATTTCTCGAAATGACTTTTTTAACATTTATAATGTTAACTTTAATTATAAATAAATTATCAAACACTTAAAGTTGGATAAATCGGTTAATTAATGCTTTTATGAAAAGACCTTTCGGGCATTTCCAAATCACTTGTAAATCCTCCCAAAACGAGGTTTCTTCATCAAGAAATCTAAAGATTAATGTTGGATTTCCTTTTTTAAAAAGTGCTGAAAAAACTTCGGAACCCAGCTCATTGCTCTGATTCAAAACATCCAAAAACAACAAATCGTAGAACCAGAATTTGTCTTGTTTATGAAATTTTCTAAAGTCGGTTTCCGTCAAAAGAAATTGAACTAAATCTTTTGATTTTTTGATGGTGTTTTTAAAAGTATAACCGGTGCTGGCTTTGGTCCAACCACCAGCAGAGCCAATATTTATAATGTTTTTAGTGTTGTGTTTCCAAAATTTATACGAAGTCATCGGGATGTTTCCCTGCTCTTTTTCAATAATTTCGTATTCGGTAATTCCTAGTTTTTGGATGTAATTCTGAATTTCGGTTTCGTATCCACTTGTCGATAATAAATCTTTTGAGAACAAAGTATATTCTATCAAAGCTTCGGTTTTTGAAGTTGGAAGCAGATACATAAATCGTGTATTGCCTTTTTGTTCCACCGAGAAATCCATGAATGTGGCACAATCTGGCGTGAAAACTGCTTTTTTGCTTTTGATAAACCAGCCTATAAAATGCTGCTTCAAAAGAGGATATTTGGATTGATTCTCTAACGCTTTCGGATAAAAAATAGAATTGAAAACGTGGTTACATGTATAACTTTCAACCACTGTTTTTACAATACAATGATCTGTTAATTCTTGAAAATCGAGTACTTTTTGAGTGCTAAAATGAACGTTTGTATGTTTAGAAATTGTTTCAAAAACCAACGAATAAAAGTCCAAACCTCTAATCATTTTGTAGTGATAAGGATTTAAATTTAGTTTTCTTTTAATTCTTTTGTTTTTAAAATAAGCGAAGTTCCATTTTGCGAAAGCTAAAGTGTCAAATAATTTTTCGTCATCCCAAAAACACCAAGTTCGGTCATTGTTTCTTTTGGAATTTTCATCGATAAGTAAAATAGTTTTGTCTTCAAATTTGCCCGATAGCAGCATTTTGTATACCGTCATTAAAGCTGACAAACCCGAACCCGTAAAAATGTAATCGTAGTGCTTCATTTATATTCGGAACGAAAAACCTAGTGCGAAATAATGCTTTGGCGCATTGTCAGTAATGCCAATTCCTGATGACAAATCTAACATAAAATTGTTGTTAATCAAATAGGTAAAACCACCATCTAAACTATGATTTGAGGTCTCATTTTGAGGAGCAAAACCAAAGAGTTCAAAGTAAGCGCCCAACTGATCTGTAAACGAATAACCCGAAGTCACAGTGTATATAAAAGTAGCTACCGGAGAAAATCCATCCCACTCGGCGCCAAGATTATAACTAAAACTCACTTTCTTTGTTAGCGTGTGCTGCATTACAAATCTAAATTTTGTGGCAAAATAGTCAGCTTTAAACTCCGTTGAAGCAAGTTTTGGCAACAAAATATGACCTATAAAGGAAGTTTTGGGAAGAAATCCTTGTTCATCAGTAATCTTTATTTTGCAACCTATATAAATTGGATTCAAACCAAAAATAGTTTCCCCGTTTATAGTTTGAGATATAAATTCGGTAATTAAGCGCATCTCAAAATTTTTGTTCACGCCATATTTCCAAAGGGTAGACGGCAAAGTTTTTGTTGTGCTAACCGCATCATTTTTTTGAAAAGTAAATCCCGATTCTGCCTGAAACATTCCTGCCGGCACTAATGATGGCGTTTCTGTTTGGTCTGGTCTATCGGCTTGCAAGGGTTCTATTTCTTGAGAAAAACTTATTAAATTGAAAAATAATAGTAGCAGAAGTATTTTACTTTTCATAAATAAATTTTAGACAAAGCTAAAAAAATATTTACCGTAATCAAATAAATTTTTATATTTGTGTAAATTTTTAAAATATGAGCAAATCGTTAGAAGAAGTAAATCAATCGGTTGCAACCCAAAATAAAACCACAGGCTTCAGGAAAATATTGGCTTTTTTTGGTCCAGCTTACTTAATCAGCGTTGGTTACATGGATCCGGGAAACTGGGCGACGGATATTGCCGGCGGTAGTCAGTTTGGTTATGCTTTGCTTTGGGTTTTATTGATGAGCAACATTATGGCGTTGTTGTTGCAAAGTTTGAGCGCACGATTAGGAATTGTTACACAACGCGATTTGGCGCAGGCATCGCGCGAAACGTATTCGCCGTTTATAAATTATATTCTTTATTTTTTAGCAGAAATTGCCATCGCAGCCTGTGATTTAGCCGAAGTTCTAGGTATGGCAATTGGTTTGAATTTACTCTTTGATATTTCGTTAATTCAGGGCGTAATGATAACCGTTTTGGACACTTTTTTATTGCTTTTTTTAATCAATAAAGGAATACGCAAAATGGAAGCGTTTATAATTGCTTTAGTACTGATCATTGGTTTTTCATTCATTTTTGAAATGATTTTTGCCCATCCATCTGTGACTAAAATATTCACAGGATTAATTCCTTGGTTGCCCAATGAAAATGCTTTGTACATCGCTATCGGAATTATTGGTGCTACAGTGATGCCTCATAATTTGTATCTGCATTCATCATTGGTGCAAACCAGAAAATTTGATCGAAGTAAAGCAGGAATTAAACAAGCTCTTAAATACAATTTCATCGATTCTACCATCGCTTTGAACCTGGCTTTTTTTGTAAATGCTGCTATTTTGATTTTAGGTGCGGCTGTATTTTACCAAAACGGGATGTTTAATGTTGCCGAAATTCAAGACGCACATAAGTTTTTAGAACCGTTATTAGGAACAAAATGGGCACCGATATTATTTGCGGTAGCGCTGATTGCAGCGGGACAAAGCTCCACAATTACTGGAACATTGGCAGGTCAAATCGTTATGGAAGGCTATCTCAATTTAAGAATCCAACCATGGGTGCGGCGCATTATTACCCGACTAATAGCTATCGTTCCAGCAGTTATTGTAATCTCTGTTTTTGGCGAAGGTGTAACAGGGAAAATGCTGATTTTAAGCCAGGTGATTTTGAGTTTGCAGCTAGGATTTGCGATTATTCCGCTGATTCATTTTGTGAGTGATAAAAAGAAAATGAAAGGTTTTCAAATCAGTACAACAACCCAAATCGCCTCATGGATTGTTGCTATCATCATTGTTTCGTTGAATGCTAAATTGGTTTTTAATGAAATTCAGGATTGGCTCAAAAGCTCTGAAAGCCCCATTATTTTATGGTTAACAGTCGTTCCACTAGCTTTTGGTTTTTTGCTTTTGCTTTTGTACATAATTTTCAAACCATTTTTTACCAAAATAAAAGAAGTTATCGGGAATCAGTTGCCGCACAACGTGATTGTAAAACTTCGCCCAGAAAGAAATTATGAGAAGAAAAATATTGCTATTTCGGTTGATTTTTCCGTAGCCGATGAAAAAGCTTTAAATCATGCCTTTGATATTGGAGGCAAACAATCCACGTATACTTTAATTCATATAGTAGAAACTGTGGGAGCTATGATGTATGGTAATAAAACGAGTGACCATGAAACAACTATAAACGAGAATTTGTTGTTGGAATACAAAACACTTTTAGAAGAAAAAGGATTTAAAGTTGAATTAAAATTAGGGTTTGGTAAACCGGGAAAAACAATTCCAAAAATAATTAACGAAGGCAATTATGATTTGTTAGTTATGGGAACCCATGGGCATACTGGTATTAAAGATTTAGTTTTTGGGACAACAGTTAACAATGTCCGACATAAAATCAGCATTCCTTTATTTATTATAAAAAATTAAAAAATGACTTTTTCAGAAGAGAATTATCTAAAAACAATCTATCATATAACCGCTGCTACTGGCGTTGAGGTAAGTACAAACGCCATTGCTGAAAAAATGGAAACCAAAGCGTCATCAGTAACCGACATGTTGAAAAAATTGGCAGAAAAAGATTTGATTATTTACAAAAAATACCAAGGTGTTTTATTGACAGATAAGGGAAAACTTTCTGCTACAATGATTGTTAGAAAGCACCGTTTGTGGGAAGTTTTTTTGGTAGATAAATTGCAATTTTCTTGGGACGAGGTTCACGATATTGCAGAACAATTAGAACATATCAAATCGGAAAAACTTATCAATAAATTGGATGATTTTTTGGGAAATCCAACTGAAGATCCGCATGGAGATTCAATTCCGGATGCGAAAGGTAAAATTAATAAAATAGAGAAATTGGTTTTGGCTGAACTCCATGAAAATCAAACGGGAATTTGTATTGGCGTCAAAGATTCATCGACACAGTTCTTGAAATATTTAGATAAAAATCAAATCACATTAGGTTCTAAAATTGAGGTTTTAGCCAAAGAGGAATTCGATTTATCTTTAAAAATAAAAGTAGAAGAAAAAGTCGTTACGGTTTCGAATGTAATAGGTAATAATCTTTATGTGAAAATTATTTAGTGACAACTACAATCGTCATCATTACAGTTTTTCTTTGACTTTTTCTTCCAAAAAAACTTCCGGATTAAAAAGATAAGTGCAACTAGTAAAGCTAGGTAAACTAATAATTGTTGCATCTCCATTTATTTTAAAAGTTGATAAGCAATCAGTGCTGTTATATAAGCAAATCCACTCATAAAAATCAGCTGCACCAATGGCCATTTCCAGGTGTTGGTTTCCTTTTTAGTTACGGCAAGTGTGCTCGCACATTGCATCGCGAACGCATAAAAAAGCAATAAAGAGACGCCAGTCGCAAAATTGAATATTTTAGTTCCGTCAGCATGAACATCAGCTTGCATTTTACTTTTTATGGTGCTGTCATCGTTGTTATTTCCAACACTATAAATAGTTGCCAATGTTCCTACAAAAACTTCACGAGCAGCAAAAGATGTAATTACGGCAATGCCAATTTTCCAATCGTAGCCTAGAGGTTTTATTGCTGGCTCAATAGATTTTCCTATAATTCCAATATATGAATTCTCAAGTTTGTAGGTGCTAATTTCGTTTTTAAGCTGGTTTTTTTCAAGAATTTTACCTTCCGTTTTTGCAGTTGAAGTTACTATTTTTTCAGCATTTTTAAATGACGCATTCGGACTATGAGAACCCAAAAACCAAAGAATTATTGAGATTGCCAAAATGATTTTTCCTGCACCAAAAACAAATGATTTCGTCTTTTCAATTACGTTTATCGCAACATTTTTCAATAATGGCAATTTGTAATTAGGCATCTCAACAATGAAATAGGATTTGGTTTTAACCTTTAAAATTTTATTTAAAATATAAGCCGAAAAAATCGCCATTCCAAAACCTAAAAGATACAATATCATTAAAGTTGCGCCTTGCAGACTAAAAAATCCAAACAAGCGTTTGTTTGGAATTATTAAAGCTATTATGATAGCGTAAACGGGTAAGCGCGCCGAACAGGTGATAAAAGGAGTGACCAAAATTGTAATCAATCGTTCTTTCCAGTTTTCTATATTCCGGGCACTCATAATTGCCGGAATTGCACAAGCTGTCCCCGAAATTAAAGGCACTACACTTTTACCCGAAAGCCCGTAACGGCGCATGATTTTATCCATTAAAAAGACAACACGACTCATATAACCGCTTTCTTCGAGCACAGAAATAAAGAGAAAAAGAAACGCAATTTGCGGAATAAAAATTACGATTCCACCTATACCGGGAATAATTCCTTCACTAATTAAACTGGTAAATTCTCCGGCAGGAAGTAGTTTTTTTGTATAATTCGCAAAATTGGCAAAAGTGGCGTCAATAAAATCCATCGGATAACTCGACCAATCAAAAATCGATTGAAAAATTAGCAGTAAAATCCCAAAGAAAATAGCGTAACCAAAAATTTTATGGGTCAGCACTTTATCTAATTTTGAACGCAAATCAGTGGCATTGGCGGTGTCAATTGTTTGCCCAACTTTCAAAGTTTCATTGATAAATTGGTAGCGTTTTATAGTTTCCTTTTGCTGCAAACGTTTTAAATCGGAATGCGATTTTGTAAAAGTACTTCGGATTTCATTTCGTTCTAAATTCAAAAAATTAACATCTTGTGTAATCACTAACCACAACTTATACAACAATTGATTTGGAAACGCTTTTCGGAGTTTGCTGAAATATTGTTCATCAATACTTGACGCATTCATACAAGGTTCCGTTGGTAAAGATTTGTAATTGACAATTTGATTTTTTAGTTCATCAATTCCGTAGCCTTTTCGAGTACTCACCAAAATAATTTTGGTTTTTAATTGTTCTTCGAGGTGCGTAACATTGAGCGAAATTCCCTTTGGTTTCATTCTATCTGCCATATTAATGACAAGAATGGTTGGAATTTCTAAATCTTTTATTTGCGTAAAAAGCAAAAGGTTACGCTTGAAATTTTCAATATCCGTAATTACGACGGCAACATCCGGAAACAGTTTGTCGTTTTTATTGAGCAATAATTCTATGACTACATTCTCATCAATGGAACTCGCATTTAAGCTATAAGTTCCTGGTAAATCAAGAATATTGGCTTTGATAGTGTTAGTTAATTTACAAAAACCCAATTTTTTTTCAACCGTAATCCCGGGATAATTTCCAACTTGTTGCTTCAGTCCTGTCAATTGGTTGAACACCGAAGTTTTTCCGGTATTTGGATTTCCAATTAAGGCAACATTAATATTTTGGATGCTCATGTTTACTTATTTCTCCTGAATTTCAACTTCAATCTCACGAGCAGTTTCCTTTCGTATAGCCAAATGAGAACCATTATTTACATTCAAATAAATCGGATCTCCAAGGGGTGCAATTTGGATAATTTCTACAGTATTGTCTGGGAAACAACCCATTTCTAAAAGCTTTAACGGAATTTTGTCCAAGTCAACATTAGTGATTGTGGCGATGTTTCCAATTTGTAATAAATCAACAGTGGTTTTCAATGCTTATTTAGATTGAATTAAGATTGTAAAAGTAAACATTAATTGATAATATTGAATGAAATATGTAAGTTTAACTACTTTTTATCATTTTCGCAAAGCCAATTAATATCTTCAATCAACCGTTTGATTTCCTCTTTTTTGGTGCCGTCATAAAATCCACGAACTCTTCTTTGCGCATCGACCAATACAAAATTTTCGGTGTGAACCATATCATACAATTCGTTTGGTTTGCCCAATTTTACTGCCAGATAGGATTTTCGTGCCATACTGTAGATTTCTTTTTTATCGCCTGTAACCAAGTTCCATTTGGAGTCAACAACACCTTTTTGAAGTGCATATTTTTTTAAAATAGGAACACTGTCAATTTCTGGAGTCACGGTATGGGAAAGTAATATTACTTTCGGATTATTGAGAAATGCTTTTTGCACATCAACCATATTGGTAGTCATAATGGGACAAATGGATTGGCAAGTAGTAAAGAAAAAATCGGCAACATAAATCTTGCCTTCATAGTCTTTTTGTGTAATTGTTTTCTCGTTTTGATTGGTAAAAGAAAAATCAGCAATTTTATGTTCTTTGGCAATATATTGCACTGTAGAATCTACCAATTCCGGATTGACATCAGCAGGATTGAATATTGGCAATGTTTTTTTTGGTTTTAAAACATTGTAAAATAAAGATATGGTTATGATAGAAAAGACAACAAAAGTGCCAATAAAAATTCTATACTTTTTTAAAGTATTGAGCATTATTTTTTTTGCAAAAATACAAAAGCTTTGCAAGTTTGTAACTTTTTACAATCATTAAAGACTTATATTTTTGTTAAAAAAAAATTTCTTTCACCAGAAACAATAAATTTGTAATCAACTAAAAATAAACACTATTATATGAAGTTCACTTTTATCTCTAGAACATTGCTAACAGTAGCAATATTTACGAGCGCTATTCAAATTAATGCGCAGCAAAAAACACCAGGAATTAACTTGTCTTTAATGGACAAATCGGTGAGTCCAAAAAACGATTTTTTTAAGTTTGTAAACGGAACGTGGTTAAAGAACACTGAAATTCCTGCAGATAAAACACGTTGGGGAAGTTTTGACGAATTGCGTCAAAACACTGATAAGGATGCGTTGGCAATTTTGAAAAAAGCGACCACTAATTCAAAGTACAATTCAACTACAGACCAAGGAAAAGCTATCAATATGTACAAAGCTGCAATGGATACTGTGGCACGAAACAAGCAAGGAATTGATCCTATAAAGCCGTATCTAGCAAAAATAAATGCCGTTAAAAACATTAAAGATTTGCAAAACTTGATGATGCAACAAGAAGCTTTTGGCGGCGGTGTTGGTTTTTTTGGATTCGGAATTGGAGCTGATGATAAAAATAGTAACAGAAATGTCGTCAGTCTTGGAGTAGGTGGATTAGGTTTGCCAGACAGAGATTATTATGTTTCAGATGACAAAGATTCTAAAGAAAAACGCGAAAAATATCAAGCTCACGTGGCTCGTATGCTGTCATTCATTGGAACAAGCCCAGCACAAGCCAAAACAGATGCTGAAAAAATCCTTGCTTTAGAAATAGCCATGTCACGACCAAGATTAGACAGAGTTGAACGAAGAGACGCCAGAAAACAATACAATCCAACGGCTATTGTTGATTTGCAAAAAATGACTCCAGCAATTGATTGGAATACTTATTTAAAAACTATTGGAATTACAAAAGCAGATACAATTATTGTTTCACAACCAAGATATTTGGCTGCTTTGCAAACTATTTTTTCTGAAAATAAAATAGAAGATTGGAAGGCATATATGCGCTGGATGTTGTTAAGAGGTGCTGCTGCGCAATTATCAACAGATATTGAAATGGCTAACTGGGAGTTTTACGGAAAAACATTAACAGGTGCTTTAAAGCAAAGACCACGTCACGAAAAAGCATTGCAAGTGGTTAATGGAACAGTAGGAGAAGCTTTGGGTAAATTATATGTAGAAAAAATGTTTCCTGCTGAAGCAAAACTGAAAGCAGAAAAAATGATCAAAAATGTGATTCGTGCTTACCAAGGAAGAATTAACAACTTGACTTGGATGTCTACCGAAACCAAGAAAAAAGCAATCGAAAAGTTGAATAAAATAACCATCAAAATTGGGTATCCCGATAAATGGAAAGATTACTCGGCGTTAACTGTTAAAAGTTCTGAAGAAGGAGGAAGCTATTTTGAAGACCTTAAAAATGTGTCTGAATGGAATTGGAAAAAAGATTTAGAAAAATTGGGCAAACCAGTAGACAAAACCGAATGGGGAATGTCGCCTCAAACCGTTAATGCTTACTACAATCCATCGTACAATGAAATAGTTTTTCCAGCAGCAATTTTGCAAGCTCCATTTTATGATTATAAAGCAGACGAAGCTGTAAATTATGGTGGAATTGGAGCTGTAATTGGTCATGAAATCTCACATGGTTTTGATGATGAAGGATCAAGATTTAATGCTGAAGGAAATCTTGTAGACTGGTGGACAACAGATGATTTGACAAAATTTACAACG
>NZ_JANXUG010000041.1 GCF_025352015.1 Flavobacterium sp. | reverse complement strand
GTCACAACTTGTTTTTTTCAATAAAATTTTGATTATTAATATCTAATAAAAATGGTAATGAAATTCCAATGGAATTTGCAATTTTTTCCATTGTTTTAATTGTACAATTACCTGCATTACGTTCTATTTGCCCATAAGCACTTGGCGTCATATCGGATTTGTATGCAACTTCATATTGTGTCAATCCGTAAGCTTCCCTAATTTTTCTTAATCTGATAGCGTAAAGCATAACATTTGAATTTATTTTGATATGAAATTATAAAATTTTATTATCGGTTATCTTTTTTTTTGTTTCGTGTAGCTCACGGGTTTCTGCTAACGTCAGTTCGTCTTAAAACCGTAATTTCTTTTCAAAGCAACCTTATTAAACTAATTTTTTTTTATTTGTAACTTAACTTACAAATTTTACAAAATGAAAAATTTTAATAATATAAATGTTCCAATATTAATGAATAGAAAATCTCTTCATCCTCCATCTAATTAAATTTGTTTTTCAAAACTAAAAAAAATGTTAACTAAAATTAAATAATGTAAATATGAAAAATATATTAAACATACTATTTATAGTTTTATCAATGCTAGGATTTTTAAATCTAAAAGCTCAAGCAAACGATTTTTATTACACTACAAATAATGGCAAAATAAACCTAACCAAAATTTCAGGTAAATTTTTAGCAGAATTTCCAAATGGTTTTGGCACAACAAATGCAATGAATCCTAATGATTATCCAGGAATAAAACTATCCGACAAAACATTTATTGTTGTTAACACTTCAAATTTAAATAGTTATAATGCTACTTATTTTTTGACTCCAACTTATTTAACTGCAGATGGTCAAGAACTAAACTATACAAAAGATATTTTGTTGAAGTTCAAAAGTGGAATCTCTACATCGAATAAATCAAATCTAATTTCTTCAAATAATTTAAGTTTAGTAAAATCCGCATTATCTTATGAAATGTACAGAACAACAGGTGATGCTTTACAAGTTTCGAAAAATATCTATTTAAGTGGACAAGTCGAATTTTCTACACCTAACTTTATAGCAAACGCACAAAAATTAGATTATTTTCCAAATGATCCTTATTTTAACCAACAATGGTATTTACACAATACTGGTCAAGGTACAAATGACGGTAAAACAACAACAATTGATGCTGATATAGATGCACCAGAAGCTTGGAGTATTACAAAAGGAAATCCAAATGTAATTGTTGCTATTATTGACGAGGGTGTTACAAGTAATCATCTAGATTTGCCAAATACAAGACAAGTTAGATTAAACGGTAGTAATTTTGCTTCGCCTTACGACGGTACAAATAATGCAAACGACCCATCACCAACTGTTTCCACAACAGTTGGAAATAATCATGGTAATTCTTGCGCTGGTATCGTTGGAGCAACTCAAGATAATAATGAAGGTGTAGCAGGAATTGCTCCTTTATGTAAAATAATGCCAGTAAAAATACCATTTGGATCAATTCCTGCAAATGTTTACGCAGATGCAATTGATTTTGCTAACCTAAATGGTGCAGATATTATATCAAATAGTTGGGGTTATAGTAGTTCAAATCCAAATTTATTTCCCGTAATAGTTTCCGCAATAAACAACGCAATAAACAACAATCGACAAGTAGTTTTTGCAGCAGGTAATACAGCAAATAGAGTCAGTGGTAATAATGGCTATGTTAGTTTTCCAGGAAATGCAAGTGTTCCCAATTTAATAACAGTTGGTGCATCTGATAGAAATAATAATCAAACTAACTACAGTCCAAACGGAACATCTAATAATTATATTTTAGATATAAATAGTGCAAATACTAACATTGATATTTCAAATTATCAAAGTGGTTTTTATACAGTTGCTTTAGTTTGCAACGGTCAAATAGTAGATGCAAAAACACTAATTAAACAATAAAAAAAAACGTAACCACGCCAAAAGCGTGGCTAATTTTATTAATCATTTAAATATTAAATATCATGAAAACATTAATTTTAAGTTTAGTTTTAGTTCTGTCATTGAGTTGTAGTAAAAGTAATGATGCAAATACTTTTACACCGCAAACAATAACGCCTATACTGATAAGTAAAGGAGAAGTATTTAATGGAAATTATAATCCAACTTATCATAGTAGAGTATTTTATACGCAAACCGATTGGACTGATTTTATAAATAATACATGGGGTACAACAAATGCGCCAGCTACTGCTGTCGTCGATTTTAATCTATTTGAAGTTATAGCTTCATTTGACCAGCCAAGAACAACTGGAGGTTTCGATATAAACATAACTTCAGCAGTTGAAAATCAAGATAATATTGTAATCCAAGTTTCAAGAACAGGAAGTGGAGATGCTACTCAAATGCCGACCAGACCATATCACTTTGTAAAAATACCAAAATCTACAAAAACTGTGATTTTTCAGTAATAACATTTAATAGTAAGTATAATGGGGTTTAAAATTCAATTTTTAAACCTCATTTTTTAATTTACCAACTAAAAAAATACACTATTTTTACACTTCATTAACAATCTAAAAATCATCAATATGGCTTCAACTAGCGAAACAGGACACAATAAAAATGTTGCAAACTTTAGCACCGCATACCAAATTTTAGAAGAAATGGGTACTCTTTACAATCCATCAAATGCAAAAATTTAGTTAGTAAACCTCGACCCTATACGCACTTCATTACAAGCAGTAATTACAGAATTAAAAAATAAAAAACCAATTTATAAAAATGCAATTTCTGCTCGTGAACTTGCTATTGTACCACTTGGCAAACTAATGACAAAATCTTAAAATTTTGCAAAATCATTAGACATATCAACCAAAGACAAAGAAAACATAGCCAATCAAGCCAAAAAAATTCGTGGTGACCAAAAACAAAAATCAATAAACCCTGAAATTACAGAAACAGACGGTATTTCTACTTCACAAATGAGTTATGATAGCCGTATTGCTAATTTAGATACTTATACAACTCAATTGGCATCGCACCCAGAATATGCACCCAACGAAACAGATATACAAATAGTATAATTAAGAGCATACCACCAACGCCTAAAAACATTAAGTACCGAAGTAAACTCGGAAGGCAATGTACTAATCACAGCTAGAAAAAACCCAAACGATATATTGTACAACAATCCAAAAAACGTAATACAAATAATCAAAGAAATAAAAGTCTACTTAAAATCATTAGGAGATGCAGGAAAACCTTATTACAACGCAATAGTAAAACTACAATTTAAAGATTTACTAAAATAAAACCAAAAAATAAAAGTAAAGTGCTAACGCATTTTACTTATAATTAAAGTGCAATTTGTTTTACTAAATAGCAAAATAGTATTATTAAATAAGTAATTAATAATAACGTATAATAAAATACTTTTAAAACGTAGTAAAATACTTTTAACGCATGGTAAATTACTTTTAAGTCTTAATAAACCTAAAAAAAGCTATTTCATTTTTAAAGAAATAGCTTTTTGTTCTTAATGTATTTCAACAGTTGACTTATTGCACAGCCAGAAAAGCATTGATGTTTCCGTAACCATAATCAGCGTTCTTATTTGGATATAAACTAGCCGATTGTCTCATCTTTGTGAGGACTTGGTCTCTTGTCCAGCTTGGATTTTTAGACCAAACTAGGGCTGCAATTCCTGCTGTAGTTGCAGTAGCAACAGAAGACCCACCAATATAGTCAGTTTGATTTTCGTAGTAGCTATCTACGGGAACTGTATTTCCAGAAACCGCTCTTTCCATAACTACGGTAAAATCAACTTTGCTGCCAGTATGGCAATCACTACACGCCTGATAGGTTGTTCCTTCTTTCACGCCAGTAACTGCAACTGTTTCGGGCATCCATGCTGGGAATATAACACCCACAAAAGTGGTAAAACTGGTGGAAGTTCCAGCAGCACAAAAAATTAGTTTTCCTTTTCCGTAGGCAAACTTGATGGCGTCTTCTATTTTTCCCACAGAAAAAATATAACCCATTGACATAGAAATAATTTTGACTCTAGCATTATTTCCCAAAGCAGTAAACGCTTTTTTTACACCTTCCTGCTCCTGAAAACCGTCCAGAACCACATTGTAAGCGGCACGATACGTGATTAGGTTAGCGTTATAAGCTACGCCAACTGGCAAACCCTTATCATTTCTTGGTGCAGCAGCCGTTGCAGCCATGCTTGTTCCGTGTCCGCACAAGTCATTTATGCCGTCGGTTGTGGTGCTCCAAGGCCAAATAGAATCAACATAAACCCCGTTTTTTTCGATGGTTCTTCCTGATGAAAATCCGTTATTAAAATTAGCACCTAGTAAGGATTGGTTTGGCGAAACTCCCGTATCTACAATCCCAATAGTAACTCCAGCACCCGTGCTTATTGTCCATGCGCTTGGAATGTTATGCTGGGTAAATGTCCATGGAACTTTTGCGTTTGGAGTTGTAGCAGTATAATCGGCTGTTGCCAAAATTTCAGCATCAAAACCACAGCCCGAACTTGTACCTGCACTCGAACGGTTTTGAGCATTCCGAACCTCTAGATATCGATAATCCGCAGGTTCTATATATCGAATGTACTTTGATTGTCGTAAAGCAATAATAGTTTCCTGTTTGGTAATGATGACATCTATTAAATTCAAATCAGCATCGGAAGCAATTAAAACCTTATCTAAAGTGGTTCCCTCGTATTTCAAAACAATCGCTACCAGTTCTTTTTGCATTTGCGCATTATTAAACGATTGCTCTCTTTGGAAATTATTTTTTGAATTTCCAAAACCAATAGTAAGTACGTTATTACCATGGATTACAGCACTCCAAAGCAGATGAGAATCAGCATCACGCCAATTAAAAATGTGATTTGTGGTTAACATTTCATCTATTTTAGCGTTGATTTGTGCGGGTGTTAAGGGATCTTTTTTGGAGTCTTCAATTACAATTGAATTTTTTTCTTGCGTATTTTCTTTAGAACATGATGTGATAACGATCATTACTAAAAAAAGTAGTTTTATAACTTTTTTGGACATAATTTGTTGTTGTTATTATTGGTTTGACAACACAAACATAACAAATAATTTAGTTATACTTTAGTTTTTTATACCACTTGATTTTGTATTACATTTGCCATGCTATGCTTAAAACTATAAACATACTTAACAAACGTGCCAAATTTGATTATGAAATAATTGAAACTTATACGGCTGGAATCGTTTTAACAGGTACTGAAATCAAATCTATAAGATTAGGAAAAGCCAATATCACCGAAGGGTTTTGTGAATTTCACAGTAATGAATTGTTTGCAATCAATACTCAAATTGAAGAATATCTTTATGGAAATCAGTTCAACCACAAAGCCAAAAGCGAGCGCAAACTGTTATTGAATAAAAGAGAACTAAAAAAACTCGAAAGAGCTATGGATACCAAAGGATTGACTATTATTCCGCTAAAATTGTTTACCAATGAAAAAGGAATGGCCAAACTGGATATCGGGCTTTGCCGAGGAAAGAAAACCTACGACAAACGAGAAAGTCTAAAGGAACAGGACACCAAAAGAGATTTGGAGAGAATTAAAAAAGCGTTTTAGTTTTTATTCTCTAGTAAAGGTACAAATTTAAAATTTCCAAACTCATGCTTTTCAAATTGAGTTTCATTTTTGCGAATAAGCATCGTCATTATTTGAATTTTTTCACCAATAGGAATAACGAGTTTTCCTCCTATTTTTAATTGTGCCATCAAGGGTTTCGGAATAACTGGTGCACCGGCAGTTACAATGATACTATCAAAAGGGGCATGATTTGGCAATCCTTTATAACCATCACCAAAAGATAAATGTTTTGGATTTATTCCCAGTTTTGGCAACAATAGCTTTGTTTTTTTAAACAATTCCGTTTGCCGTTCAATGGTATAAACAGTGGCACCAAGTAAACATAAAACCGCAGTCTGATATCCACTTCCTGTTCCTATTTCAAGAATTTTTTCTCCTTTTTTTATGGCTAATAACTGGCTTTGAAAAGCTACTGTGTAGGGTTGAGAAATAGTTTGTTCAGCACCAATAGGAAAAGCTTTATCAAGGTAAGCAAAATCTTCAAAACTAGAATCTAAAAATAAATGTCTTGGAATTTTTTTAATAGCCTCTAAGACTTTTTTATCCTTAATTCCTTTATCTTCCAACAGTTTGGCCAACTGATTGCGAAGACCTTCGTGTTTACTTGTATTTTTCAATTTTGTGTAGTGATTTATTGCGTAAAAATAGCAAAGTAAAAACTATTTTAAATGATGAATTTTAAATTTTAAATGAATAAAAATAATAATCATTTTATTGTTATTTTTGTTCAAAATACTTTTATATGCTTAAAGTTGGCGTTTTAGGTGCTGGTCACCTCGGAAAAATACACTTACGATTATTACAACAATCAGACAAATACGAACTCGTTGGTTTTTACGACGAAAATCATGAAAATGGTGCTAAAATAGAAACTGAATTTGGATATAAACAATTTGATACTATTGCTAAATTAATCCATGCTGTTGATGTGATTGATATAGTCACTCCTACCCTTTCGCATTATAAATGTGCTAAAGTAGCAATCAAATCTGGTAAACATGTTTTTATTGAAAAACCTATTTCTACAACAGTTCAAGAAGCCGAAGAAATTATTGGTTTGGCAAAAGAATATCATATCAAAGGTCAAGTGGGACACGTAGAGCGTTTCAATCCTGCGTTTACAGCTGTGAAAGATATGATTGAAAATCCAATGTTTATTGAAACCCATCGATTGGCAGAATTTAATCCACGAGGTACTGATGTCCCTGTAGTTTTAGATTTGATGATTCATGATATTGATGCTATTTTGAGCGTTGTAAAATCGAAAGTAAAAGTAGTGCACGCTAGTGGTGTTTCAGTTTTGAGTCAGTCGCCCGATATTGCTAACGCCCGAATTGAATTTGAAAATGGCTGTGTTGCCAATATTACCTCAAGTAGAATCTCTATGAAAAATATGCGCAAATCGCGTTTCTTTCAAAAAGATGCGTACATCTCTGTTGATTATTTAGACAAAACCTGTGAAGTGGTAAAAATGAAAGAAGCGCCAGAAATTCCAGGAGATTTTGATATGATACTCCAAAATGCTGAAGGCAATCGCAAGCAAATTTATTTTAACAATCCAGAGGTAAGCCATAACAATGCTATTTTAGATGAATTAGAAACATTTGCCGATGCGATTAATCACAATACAACACCTATTGTAACTTTGGAAGACGGAACCGAAGCTTTGCGTGTGGCCTATATGATTATTGATTCGATGAACGAAAAATAGAATTTAGTGAAAGCACTTCAACAATTTTAATCTTTTAAACCAAATAAACATAATGAAAATAATAGCTGTAATAGGCGCAGGAACTATGGGTAACGGGATTGCTCACACTTTTGCACAAAACGGTTTTACTGTAAAACTTATTGATGTTTCCGAAAAATCATTAGAAAAAGGAATGGCAACTATTGCTTCCAATTTGGATAGAATGGTTACTAAAGGAACGATAACCGAAAAGGACAAACACAAAACTATCGGAAATATAATTACCTATACCGACATCAAAGACGGCGTTGTGGGAACTGATTTAGTGATTGAAGCTGCAACTGAAAATGTTGCTTTAAAACTTCAAATCTTTAAGCAGTTAAGTGACATTTGTGATTATAATGTAATTTTGGCAACCAATACTTCTTCTATTTCTATAACTCAAATTGCCGCTCAAGTCATGCATCCAGAACGTGTTATTGGGATGCACTTTATGAATCCGGTGCCAATTATGAAATTAGTCGAAATCATTCGCGGTTACTCTACTTCACACGAAGTGACAAAAATTATCATGGATTTATCTGTGAAACTTGGAAAAACTCCAACAGAAGTTAATGATTATCCTGGCTTTGTGGCCAACAGAATTTTGATGCCAATGATTAATGAATCTATCGAAACTTTATACAACGGTGTTGCTGGAGTAAGCGAAATTGATACTGTGATGAAACTTGGAATGGCACATCCCATGGGACCTTTGCAATTAGCAGATTTCATTGGTTTAGATGTTTGTCTTTCTATTTTAAATGTGCTATACGATGGATTTAAAAATCCAAAATATGCACCTTGCCCACTGCTTATCAATATGGTTATGGCAGGAAAACTTGGTGTAAAATCCGGGGAAGGATTTTATGATTACAGGGAAAACAAAAAAGCAGAAAAAGTTTCAAAACAATTTTTGAAGTAATAATTTCCTGCAAGGTTTCCAAAACCTTGTTGGTATCAAATTTTTAAAATAATGACAAATTTCAAAACATTAAAAAAAAGAATCTCGTGAAAGGTTACCAAAGCCAAGTAGGTATTTATTTTTAAGATAGTAATAAATTTAAATAATACTTACCAAAAAAACTTGTCCGTTTTAATAGAAAAAAATGGTCAAATAATTAATCTTTAAATCAAACCTACAAGGTTTTAAGAACCTTGCATGATAAACAAAATGAGCAAAATAATCCCTTTCAAAGCCATTCGTCCAACTCCTGACAAAGTGGGTTTGGTAACCTGCAGAAACTATGACGATTATAGTTCGGCAGAACTTGCTGCTTGGTTGAGTTTTAATCCGTATTCGTTTTTACATATAATCAATCCTGCATACATGCATTCGCAAAAGATTACTTTGGATAAACGTTTTAAAGGTGTGACGCATAAATATCAAGATTTTAAAGATGAAGGCGTTTTTATGGAAGAAGATAAACCTATTTTCTTTCTCTATGAAATTCAAACTAAAGTGCAGTCTTTCATTGGTTTTGTAGCCGGAACTTCAATTGAAGATTACAAAAATAATGTCATAAAAAGACACGAAGACACCTTGCAATATCGTGTAGAGTATTTTAAGGATTATTTGCATCAAACGGGTTTTAATACCGAACCTGTTTTAATTACCTATCCTGATAATGAAACCTTAAATACTTGGATTTCTGAAAAGAAAAAAAGCCAGCCAATTTATAATTATTCGACTACCAATAAAGAAAATCACCAACTTTGGAAAATAGACACCAATGAAGAAATTCAGTGGTTACAAAATCAATTTGAACAAATTCCAGAATTGTATATTGCTGATGGTCATCACCGCTCGGCTTCTGCTGAATTATTGCATGATGAAGATAAGCATTTGGGTAACCAAAATTTAAACTATTTCATGAGCTTTTTGATTGCCGAAAACAATGTTAAAATCTATGAATACAACCGAATAATTAGAGATTTAAACGGATTTTCAAAAGAAGATTTTCTCGAAAAGTTAGCCGAAAATTTCATCATCAAAGACAAAGAACAAGAACTCTGGAAACCACAAAGTAAGTTCGAATTCGGAATGTATCTCGATGGTAATTTTTATGCTTTATTTTATAAACAACCCAACAAATCTGTCACATCGAGCGCAGTCGAGATGCCCAATAATAAAAATATTCTTGAAAACCTCGATGCGCAGATTTTGTATGATAAAGTTTTACAACCACTACTTGGCATTGAAGATTTACGAAACGACGAACGCATTGAATACATTCCCGGAAAACAATCCATTTCGATTATAAAGGAGTTGGTAGATGAAGGCGAATTTGAAGTTGGATTTATGTTATTCCCGTCTGATATTATAGAAATCAAAGCCTTGGCGGACAACAATTTGATTATGCCTCCCAAAAGCACCTACATTGAACCGAAGTTTCGTAGTGGCTTGATAATTTATGAATTATAATTTAACACTTTTAAAAATGAAAAAACTACTTGTATTTTTGCTTCTATCTGGCGCTGTTTATTCGCAGAACATATTGAAAAAAGAAACAATTAATCAATATCTGTGTAAAACATGGATGGCGGATTATGCCATGATGGGCGGCTTGAAGGTAGAGAAAATGGGACAAATGAAGTCTTTGACCTATTCGTTTAAAGCGGATCATACTTATTTAGCCAACGGAACAGTAAGTGGCAAATGGCAATACAATTCGAAAAATAAAAATATAGAATTGTTCGCTGGTGATGTTTTAAAATCAACCATTACAACGTTAAAGAGTAAAAAAATGGTTATGGTTTTGAATGCAGATAAATCAGGTCCAAAAGAGATGAGTGCATTAGAAATTTATTTCAAGCAAAAAATGTAACAATGTCTATTCAACAAAATCTTTCTGAAATAAAATCTTCTTTACCAGAAAATGTTACACTTGTGGCGGTTTCTAAAACCAAACCTATTAGTGATTTGATGGAAGCTTACAATGCTGGACAACTAATTTTTGGTGAAAACAAAATCCAAGAAATGACCGAAAAATGGGAATCAATGCCCAAGGATATTCAGTGGCACATGATAGGTCATGTTCAATCCAATAAAGTCAAATATATGGCAGAATATGTGAGTTTGATTCACGGTGTTGATAGCTTTAAATTATTAGAAGAAATCAATAAACAAGCAAAAAAAAATCAACGAGTTATTAATTGTTTACTTCAAATTTATATTGCCGAAGAAGAAAGCAAATTTGGATTAGATGAATCCGAGTTAAATCAAATTTTAACTTCTGAAGAGTTCAAACAATTAAAAAATATTAACATTGTGGGTCTAATGGGAATTGCAACATTTACTGATAATCAGACACAAATAAAAATGGAATTTCAAAATTTAAAATTAATATTTGATAAATTCACAGTTCATAATTCACAATTCACAATCCTTTCCATGGGAATGTCAAGCGACTACAAACTTGCTATGGAATGTGGGAGCACGATGGTTAGGATTGGAAGTAGTATCTTTGGTGAAAGAAATTTAAAGATTTAAAAATTGAATGATTGAAAAAATCAAGTAAATTAATCTTTAAATTATTTAATTTTTAAATCTATAAATAATAATTGTACGCAATTCTCGACATAGAAACCACAGGAGGACAATTTAATGAAGAAGGCATAACCGAAATTGCAGTCTTTAAATTTGACGGTCACGAAATTATTGATCAATTTATTAGTTTGGTAAATCCCGAAAAGCCTATTCAACCCTTTGTAGTTAAATTGACGGGGATAAACAACGCTATGTTGCGATCTGCTCCGAAATTTTATGAAATTGCAAAACGAATTATTGAAATCACGAACGATTGTATCATAGTGGCGCACAACGCTTCCTTTGATTACAGAATTTTGAGAACTGAATTCACCCGATTAGGCTACGATTATATAAAACCAACACTTTGTACGGTAGAATTATCTCAAAAATTAATTCCAGGACAACTTTCGTATAGTTTAGGTAAATTAGTTCGTGCATTAGGAATTCCCGTTGCCGATAGACATCGTGCGAGCGGAGATGCAATGGCTACTGTGAAATTATTTAAAATGTTATTGGAAAAAGATGTTAAAAAGGAAATAATAATCAGCTTAATTAGAGCCGAAATTAAAAAAGGTTTAACTCCAAAACTACTCGACATTGTAGAAAGTTTACCCTCAAAAACTGGAATATATTATATCCACAACGAAAAAGGAGATTTGATATATATTGGCAAAAGTCGAAACATTAAAAAAAGAATCAATCAGCATTTTACAGGAATAACAAGAAAATGTAAAAAAATACAGCGCGAAGTTTTTGCAGTTACTTATGAAGTAACAGGTAGCGAACTGATTGCATTACTCAAAGAAAGCGAAGAAATAAAAATCAACAAACCTATTTATAACAGAGCGCAACGCAAAAGTATTTTTCAATGGGCATTATATTGTGAAAAAGATGAGAAAGGTTATCTAAATTTAAAATTGCAGAAAGCTGATGGTAGAAAAAAGGAAATAACGTCGTTTACTTCTATTCAGGAAGGTAAAAATTCGCTTTTAAAAATTACTGAAAAATATAAACTGTGTCAAAAATTAAATGGTTTATACGAAACCAAAAACGGCTGTTTTCAATACAAAATAAAGGAATGTTATGGTGCGTGTGTAGGCATAGAAACTCCTAAATTATATAATGAACGTGTTGAAGAATTTATGAGCGAAATGAAATTTGAAAATGACAATATGGTCATTGTAGAACGAGGACGAACGGTTGATCAACGCAGTGCTGTTTTGATTGAAAACGGAATCTACAAAGGCTATTGTTTTTATGATTTAAACTATCAAGTGAACAATATAGAAATCCTTAAAAATATCATTATACCAATGCAAAATAATCGTGATACAAGAACTATTATTCAAGGCTATTTAAGGCGAAATAAAGTCCTCAAGATTATTAAGTTTTGAATTACCTAATCACGATAATTGGTCCAACTGCTATAGGAAAAACTTCCTTGAGTATTGTGTTAGCGCAACATTTTGGATGTGATATTATTTCGTGTGATAGCCGTCAGTTTTATAAAGAAATGCGCATTGGAACGGCTGTTCCCAGCGATAAAGAGTTAGCTATAGTGACGCATCATTTTATTGAAAACAAATCTATTTTTGACAATTATACGGTAGGCGATTTTGAGAAAGAAACTATTGTAAAATTAAATGAATTATTTTTGAAAAATTCTATTCAAATCATGGTTGGTGGTTCTGGTTTGTATGTGAATGCAATACTCAAAGGCATAGACGATTTTCCAGAAATTGATAATTCTGTTCGTATTAAAATTAATGCTGATTTTGAACAGTTTGGCATTGATTATTTACAGCAAAAATTGAAAAAATTAGATTTAGATTATTATCATAAAATAAAAGTTGAAAACCCACAAACATTACAAAATCCGCAACGAATGAAGCGCTTTGTAGAAGTTTGTATCGCAACTGGAAAGCCATATTCTTCTTTTTTAAATCAAAAAAACAATCGACGAAACTTCACACCTATTATCATCGGGTTGGAGGCAAAAAGAGAAATTATGTATGATAGAATTGACCAGAGAGTTGATTTGATGATTACTAAAGGATTGTTTGCAGAAGCAGAAGGCTTGTTCAAAAACAAACAATTGAATGCGCTACAAACTGTTGGTTATAAAGAATTGTTTGATTTTTTTGAGAGTAAGACTTCATTAGATTTTGCAATTCAAGAAATCAAAAAAAACACTCGAAGATTTTCTAAAAGACAAATGACTTGGTTTAAAAAGACAGAAAAAGTACTTTGGTTTGATTATTTGACCAAGAGCGATGATATTATTAATAGTATTGAAAATACAATCAAGTAATGCCTATTTCAAAAAACTTTTCCTCTGTTTTGACCACAGAGTGGGAAATAAATTTTCTGCAATGTTATCCAAATGGGTTTTTGAAATACACCGATTTATGTAATATTTTGCAGCTCACTGCCAGTGTTCATGCAGAAATGGGCGGTATTAGTTTTAGTGATATGCAAATGCATCATCAAGCTTGGGTTTTGAGCAGGATGCGCATCGAGATACATCGCTTGCCAAAATGGAAAGATATTGTAACGGTTAAAACTTGGATTAATTCTTTGGAAAATTCACGTTCTATTCGCTGCATGGAACTGTACATTGGCGAGGAAAAAATTGTTGGATGTGAAACTTTTTGGGCTGTTTTTAATACGCAAAGTCGTCGTCCAGAGAGTTTAGCATTAGATCATCAACACTTTGAAAAGTATCCAGACCATAAAGCTACTGAAATTCAATTTTCTAAAATTGATACTACCGTTGCTAAAAATTTTATCACAAATAAAATAGTTTTACTTTCTGATTTGGACATTGTAAATCACGCAAACAGTGTAAAGTATTTAGAATGGTGTTTAGATTATGTAAGGCAAACACTGCTTTTAAATCAAGTTTTAAAAAGTTTTGAAATGAATTATTTAAAGGAAGTTTCACTGAACGAAACTATTTCTATCAGCCGAAGTATAGGCAAGAATCCAACTCTTTTTACTGTGAATACTTCAGATAAAGTTTGTTTTGCGTTACAACTTAATTGGAAATAAAAATGGCTCCAATTTCTTGAAGCCATTTTGCTTATTTTTTTACGACTAACCTAAATCCTTCGCCGTGAATATTCAAGATTTCTACATTTGGATCTTCTTTGATATATTTTCGTAGTTTGGCAATATAAACATCCATACTTCTCGAGGTAAAGTAATTATCTTCTCTCCAAATCTTGGTTAATGCTAATTCTCTAGGCATTAAATCATTTTCAAAAGTTGCCATCATTTTTAGTAATTCAGACTCTTTTGGTGACAATTTAATGGGTTCATTATTATCCAGTTTTAAATAACGTAATTTTGAATTCAAAAGAAATCTGCCTATTTGAAATTCAAATTTTGCAGGTTCGTTTTTATTTTCAGCCGCTTTTCTTTGAATGATTGCTTTGATTTTCATCAACAAAACATCTGAGTCGAATGGCTTGTTAAGGTAATCATCTGCACCAACTTTATAACCTTTTAATACATCTTCTTTCATTGATTTTGCAGTTAAGAAAATCAAAGGAATATCTTTATTTTTTTCTCTGATTTCTTTGGCTAGAGTATAACCGTCTTTATACGGCATCATAACATCCAAGATACACAAATCGAAATTATCTTTTTTAAATTTTTCAAAACCTTCCATGCCATTTTTGGCTAATGTAACATCAAAATCATTTAATGTTAGGAATTCTCTCAAAACTATACCAAAGTTTTGATCGTCTTCAACAAGTAATATTTTTTTATTATTTTCCATAGTAATTTTTATTTTAATTTATGAGTGGGACTTTAATTATAAATGTGCTTCCTTTTCCTTTTTCGCTTTCTACAAAAACTTGACTATTATGATCATCAACTATTCTTTTAACATAGGCTAATCCTAAACCGTGACCTTTTACATTATGCAGATCACCTGTGTGTTCTCGATAAAATTTTTCAAATATTCTTTTTTGCGCTACTTTGCTCATTCCAGAACCTTGATCTTTTATTTTAATAATGATAAACTCTTTTATATTTTCGGTTTCAATGCTTATGATTGGTTCGTTTGGAGAATATTTGATGGCATTGTCCAAAATATTAACAATTACATTTGTAAAATGAACATCGTTCAATAACACAGAAGTTCTTATTGCATTAAAATGTTTTGTGATAACACCTTTTCTATCTTCTATTATCAGATTTACATGCTCAATGGCATCATCAATAATATCATGAATATTGTTCGATTCTTTATTGATATCTAACTCTTTCTTCTCTAATTTAGAGATTCGAAGCACGTTTTCTACTTGTGCGTGCATGCGCTTATTTTCATCTTTAATCATCTGTAAATAACGAAACACTTTTTCTTTATCATCGATGACTTTTGGATTTTTTATAGCATCCAAGGCTAAATTGATAGTAGCTATGGGCGTTTTGAATTCGTGGGTCATATTGTTAATAAAATCAGTTTTGATTTCAGAAATCTGACGTTGCTTTATTAACTGATTCAACGCACTTGAATAGGCAATAATAATAATGAGCGTAAAAACAATTGATAATATACATATTCCTAATAGTTCCGAAAATAAAAACTTTTTCTTTTGAGGGAATGTCAACAGTAATTCGTATTTATGATTACCTTCATTATCAATAAAAATAGGTTTTGAATACGTGGATTGCCTATCATATTTGAATCGCTCCGTTTTTATCTTGGTAGCTAAACCATTGCTATACACATTAAATTCAAATGGTGTTTTAACTCCATATTCATTGAGTTCATCAAATAATAATTTTTGCAGTAAATCATTCGAAATTCTTTCTTGTATAGGTTTTGTTGCCGCAATATCTTTAAAAAACATTTCGAATTGTGCGCTTTCAAGTAAATCGTTACGACCAGATTTTTCTATTTTTATATCAGGAGAAACTTTTTTATTTGAATTATCTATATTGCCATTATAGATTTCAGTTTTTCTTTTTGAGGAGAAATTTTTAAGTTTAATACTATCTAACTTTTTATCAAAGAACGAAGAAGAAATTCCATAATCTTCTGAAATAATGCTGTTTGAATAAATTATAGTTTCATTAGTTCTGGAATCTCTTTGATAATATCCGAATTCTAAAAAATCACTTTTTTGAGGTGTTTTACCAGTACTATCTTTGAGGTGATTATACATTTCATAATAGGAATACCTTTCATGATTTTGTAATTTTTCAGCAACATTACCCAGAACCTGTTTAACGTGATATTTAAATTGTTCTTCGTTATTTTCGAAAGACTTATCAAACCAATAAACCTGAACTAGAATTATGCCGATTAAGGATAAACTCATCAAAATAACCAATAATCGGAAAAACAATTTATTCATTAAACAAATTTAGTATTTTAACATTTACACAATAAATACATTAACCAAATATTAACATCTTAATCATAAATTATTGATTTTGCAATTTTTTAAGAATTTGATTTATTTGATTATATGTTTCTTTAACAGAAATGTTGTGTATCACAAAATCACTTTTTGCAATTTTCTGTTCATCAGTCCATTGATTTTGAATTCTTTTCAAAATGTTTTCTCTTGAAGTTTTATCGCGTTCAACAACTCTCTGAATACGTGTTTCTAATGGGGCAATTATTGTAATTATTTTATCACAATATTTATAACTTCCACTTTCAAATAATATTGCCGCTTCTTTAAAAACAAACGGAAAATCAACATGCCTATTTAACCAGTTGTCAAAATGCTTTTTTACTAACGGGTGAATGATAGCGTTTAGAATTTGTAATTTATCAGGATTATTAAACACAATTTTTGAGAGTTTTTCTCGGTCTACAGAATTGTTTTCTAAAACTTCATTACCAAATGCAATTGCTATTTGTTGAACAACCCGTTGGTTATTCATTATATCCTTTGCCTCATTGTCAGCAATGTAAATTGGAAATCCTAATGAATTTATGTAATTAGCAACCAATGTTTTTCCGCTACCAATTCCGCCTGTTAAACCAATTATTTTTGTCATGATTTTACGTTAAAAAATAGTTCAGGAAAGGCTTCTTCAGGTTTTTGCTTTAATAAAATAATTTTTAAATAGGACTTTAAAAAACCGATTCCGTAACCAAAGAATTGAATGTTGACCGCAATTACAGTAAGATATGCGATTTTAAAACTCTTTAATTGAATACTAGCTAAAATAAATAACACTAGATAATATATTGTAAAAAACACCAGTGGAAATTGTATTCCAAATAGAAATAAAAGTACCGATATAAAAAAAGCTACAGTATAAAAAGTTGGAAATAAGAATGTTAATTTACTATATTCTGGATGCCAACTATTTAAAATGGGTCTTGCTTTTCCAAATTTTGAAACCTGCAAATAAAATTTATTCCAATCAATTCTTCGTTTATGATATACAAATGCTTTTGTGAAAAGTTTAGTTTCAAAACCTAATTTCCATAACCTGATGGATAAATCTGGATCTTCACCAGGATGAATAGTTCCAAATCCATGTGATGCTTCAAATGCTTTTTTTGAAATTCCCATGTTGAAACTTCTAGGTTGAAATTTGCTAATTTTTTCAGAACCACCACGAATGCCACCAGTGGTTAAAAACGAAGTCATCGCAAAATTAATTGCTTTCTGAACATCGGAAAAGGATTCTAAAGCCGCATCAGAACCACCATAACAATCTACGTAATTTAATGTAAGTTCATTTTCAACGTTTGTTAGATACTGTTTAGGAATAATACAATCGGAATCAAAGATTATAAAGTAATCTCCTTTTGCCCGCTTCATGCCATAATTTCGAGAATCTCCTGGACCTGAATTCTCTTTAAAATAATAAGAAATATTAAGTTTGTCTTTAAAACTGTTTACTTCATTTTTACAAGGAATTGAAGAACCATCTTCTACAATAACAATTTCGTATTCTTTGTGGTAATCACAAATTAAAAGGCTCTCTAAAAGCTCCTTAATTTCGTCGGGTCTGTTGTAAACGGGTATAATAATCGAAAAGTACATAACTTTCATTTTGACAAAGATACGTTTTTGCTCAAAAAAAAACCATCAGCTGTAACTGATGGTTTTGAATGATAAATTTGTTTTAATTATTCTTTAATTACTTTAATAGTTTTTACTTGACCGTTTGCAGTTACTCGAACTACATAAGCACCCGTTGATAAATTTGACATATCAACTTGAGCCGAATTACTATCATATCTGTTTGAAACAACTTTTTGTCCCAATAAATTGTAGACTTCAACATTTGAAATTTCTTGATTATAAGATAAATTCAACACGTCTTTCACCGGATTTGGATAGAGCGAGAAATTAGTGTTATCAAATGAACTGTTTCCTAATGAAGCATCATAAGCAGAAATTTTAAATGTACCTGCTGCGCCATTGTAACCAAAAGCTCTTACTAAAATGGTAGCTCCAGCAGTTTGTCCTGTTAGGATTAATTTAGAATATGGAAGTGTTGATGGTGGTCCGATATTTTCATCATTACAGCCTACGTCAACTAAAGCGGAACAGTTGCCAGTGTAAGCATTTATAACTGTATCTAAAGAAGTTCCCGAGATAGCTGTTTCAAGTGTGACTGACCCAGAAGCGGGAATTACCACACTAAACCAAACATCCTTACCAACAGTGGTGAAATTAAAAGCACCACAATTTGGATTTGGAGTTTCAGAACTTAAAGTAGCACCTAAATTTGTCGTATTAACAGCATTGTCGTTAAAAACACCTCCTACAGTTAGTGGAGTTGGACTTGAACATGTGTCATTGGCAGGAACTGGTGGTGGAGTTACCGTTAGAACACCACTTAATTTTGTGGTTCCATTCCAAAAACCGTCGTTTGTTCCACCGTAAACATACGCTCCTCCGTTTAGTTGAAATCTTGTTGCATAATAATATGTACCAGGAGTCAAATTAGAACCAATATTTGCTTGATATTCATCATTGTTACCTACACTACCTGAGTTCCACGTAGCAGGTACCCATGTTGTCCATGTGTTTGGATTGGTATCTGTAGCATTGTAACCTACCCATGCATTAATTCCTGGAGCTTGACCAACAATATTTGGTGCTACATCTGTCAGACCTCCTTTGTAAACTTGTCCATAAACAGTAACACTCGCTCCTTGCGCAATGGTTGCCGTGAAAGGATATTGCAAATTGGCAAAATCTGGTAAATCAGGAGGAAGAGCAGCAACTACTAAAGTATAGTCTTCTGCTTGTCCATAACCGGTTCCTGTTTGACAAGAAGTTCCATAAGCTCCAAATCGTTTAATTACTCTCATTCTAGTATTTCCTGTCATTGCCGTTGGAGGAACTGTGATGTTGCCTACTAATTGAATTGCATCAGCTCCAGTGGAATTTGCTATTGTTCCAATATCATAAGATTCTCCCGCATCAGTAAAATTATTGTTATGATTCCAATCAACATAAACTCTTAAATAGGTTGTAAAGTTTCCATCTGTATTACCCTTTAAGGTAATCGTATAAGAACTTCCTGCCGTAACGTTCCCAGAAATAGCGGTATAATCCTCATGTGCGATAATGGTAGTTCCGTTGTCTAGGCCTACAAGCGCAGAAGTTGAATTATTAATCCCAGCAAAATTAACCAGTGTGATCGGTTCCACATTAGAAGTATAAGTCATTGGACCACAATAAGGCAATGGAAATTGCGCAAAACCCGAATAACTGACTAGTGTCAATAGTAATAAAGTAATTTTTTTCATGTTTTTATATTTTAAAAATTAATTGCATAAAAGTAGCTATAAATAAAAAAACTCACAAATAAATAGTGAGTTTTTGCAGCAATAAATTATCAACAAGTTAGTTTTTTTATGCTAGGTATAAATTTTAATTCATTGGCTTCAGCCGTATAATCAACTTTTTGAACCCCAAAACCAAAGAGATTCAGAAAATCTTGTTTGTATCCAGCTAAATCACCAATTTCGGTTAAATTTTCAGAAGTTGCTTTCTCCCACAAGGTTTTTATTTTTTCTTGTACATCTGGTCTCATTTCCCAATCGTCAATTCTTATCCTTCCCTTTTCGTCCGTAGGAATTTCTTTGCCTGTATAAAGTCGTTGTTCAAACAATCGTTGAATTTGTTCGATACATCCTTCATGAATTCCATGGTCTTTCATAATTTTATATAATAACGAAATATATAACGGTATAACAGGAATGGCTGAACTGGCTTGCGTTACCAATGCCTTATTTACAGAAACATAGCCTTTACCGTTCAATGATTTTAGACTATCGGTTATTTTGAAAGCAGTAGCTTCTAAATCGTCTTTCGCACGACCAATCGTTCCTTTTCTGTACACTGCTTCAGTAACTTCAGGTCCGATATAAGAATAAGCAATTGTGGTTATTCCTTTGGCTAAAACTCCCGCAGTTTTTAAAGCATCCATCCACATTGCCCAATCTTCACCACCCATAACCACAACGGTATTGTCAATATCGTCCTGATTTGCTGGTTCAATAGTCACTTTTGAAACAATTCCCGTATGAAAATCAACTGTTTTGTTTGAAAATGTTTGCCCAATTGGTTTCAAAATCGAGCGATGTAAAACATTAGTTATGGGATGCATCCTCACAGGCGAAGCCAAACTATAAATTACCATATCAATTTGTCCTAAATCGGCTTTAATTAAATCAATAGTTTGTTGCTTAATTTCATTGGAAAAAGCATCTCCATTGATACTTTTTGCGTACAAACCCGCTTTTGCTGCTTCGTTTTCAAATGCTGCCGAATTATACCAACCCGGTGTGGCAGTTTTTCCCTCTGTTGGTGGCTTTTCGAAGAAAACTCCTATGGTAGCAGCACCCGAACCAAATGCACTTGTTATTCTTGAAGCCAAACCAAAACCGGTTGAAGCGCCTATAACCAATACTTTTTTGGCACCATCTATAACACCTTTTGACTTGACATATTCAATTTGATTTTTAACATTTTGAGCACAACCATCGGGATGAGCAGTCAAACAAATAAATCCACGCATTCTTGGTTCGATAATCATAAGGTTTGTAATTTTAAATTAGTTTTATTGAGTTACAAAAGTACTAAATTCGAGTTTCAATTTAATAAAGCTTTGGCATGATTCCTTGCCGAATCGGAAATATCTTTTCCTGAAAGCATTTCGGCAATCTCCGTTATTCTTTCATCAGTGGTTAATAATTTTAATTCAGAAACCGTATTTTCACCGTGTACAGTTTTGAAAACTTTGTAATGATTATTTCCTTTGGCAGCAATTTGCGGTAAATGTGTAATTGCAAAAACCTGCATTGTTTTGCTCATTTCGTTCATAATTTCACCCATCTTATTAGCTATTTCGCCTGAAACACCAGTATCTATTTCATCAAAAATAATCGTTGGTAGTCTTGAATATTGTGATAAAATAGATTTCACAGCCAGCATAATCCTGGACATTTCACCTCCAGAAGCTACCTTTTTCAAAAGTCCAAAATCAGTTCCTTTATTGGCAGAAAATAAAAACTGAATAGTATCTTTACCGTTGTGTTGATAAACTTTTGAAGCATTAATATCAATTTTAAATCGAACGTTTGGCATTCCTAATTGATGCAGTATTAGTATTAATTTTTGACTTAAATCGGGCACAGTTTCACTCCTACTTTTGCTAATTTTAATAGCAATAGCATCTAACAAGTGTTCAAATTCTTTTACATTATCAGTATAAGTTTCTATTTCTTCTTCTAATACAGCTACCGAAATGACTTTGCTTTCCAACTCGTTTTTAATTTCAAGTAATTCCTCTACGGTTTGGACCTGATGCTTTTTCTGCAAATTGTAAATTAGTTGTAGTTTTAGATTGACTTCTTCTAGTTTTTCTGGATCATTGAAAACCAATTCCGATTCGCGATTCACTTCTTTGACTAGATCATCAAATTCAATTACAATAGAATTAGTTCGTTCAAAAAGCGAATGATAATCAAGCGAAAAATTACTGTTCTTTTGAAGTATTGTTTTAAATTCTTTTAAATTTTTTAGCAAACCGAACTGCTCTTGATGGGCTAAATTCAAAAGAGTTGAAAGATTTTCTTTAATGAATTCTATGTTATTTAAAGCTTCATAGGTTTTTTCTAATGCTTCTAATTCGCCTGATTTTAAATTTGCCGTTTCCAATTCGGTGTACAAAAATTCGTTATAATCTTTTTCTTTTAAAATGGCTGAAAGATTCGTTTTTTTGGTTTCTAAAGATGATTTTGTATATCGGTACTTTTTTAAAACGGCTTGGTATTCTGATATTAACGTGGTATTATTGGCAATAGCATCTATAATTTTGAACTGAAATTCTTCGTCTGATAATTCCAAAGTTTGATGTTGTGAATGAACATCAACGAGGTAAAAACTTAAATCTTGTAATTGTTGTAAATTAACAGGACTATCATTGATAAAAGCTCTGGATTTTCCGGAAGGTAAAATTTCTCTTCTAATGATAGTTTCGTTTTCATAATCTAAATCATTAGATACAAAAAACGGTTTTAAATTGTATTTTCCAATAGAAAAATTGGCTTCAACGATACATTTTTCTTCTTTATTTTTTAATGAAGTCAAGTCGGATCGTTTTCCCAAAATTAAACCTAAAGCACCTAGAAGTATCGATTTTCCTGCTCCAGTTTCGCCTGTTATAATTGAAAATCCTTTAGAAAAATCAATGTTTAATTTTTCAATTAATGCAAAATTTTCTATAGATAACGATGTAATCATATAAAGGAAATCAAGAAAAACTTGTTTAGTAAAGCAGTAATTATAACTTAATAGCAGCCCATTTACTCACATTGAGTGGAGATAATTTATTCAAAGTATCTATCGTTTCAGGTGTTACAATTTTTGGACCTCCTGATAAAATAGAAACAATCTCATCTACTTTGGCATCAAAAAAAACTCTGGTTAAAAAGGCATTCGGTCGCACTGCGTATAACTTTGAAAGGGTTCCAATGGAACCTATAATCTTTTCTTTTGCCGTTTTTAAATCCGAATACATAGTGTCTAATCCATCTCTATGATATTGGTACAAAGCTTCTCTATAAGCATTAAAAGTTCCCGATAAAACATCAGTGACTAAATAATATCTATTTTGATTTCCATCAGATTGACTCCATCCTTTATAGCCCCCTTGTTGTGCAACCGTCATTATTTGTTGTGCGATTTCATAATTTTTATTTCCACTAGATAATGCATACGTATCGGCATCAAAACCAAGAATCATATAACTATAATAGGCTAAAACAGAAACGAGATTGGAATCAAAATTGGAAGGATTGAATTGTAAATTTTCAAATTCAATATAGCGAAAGTTGAAATCATTGTCATTATAATTGAACACTGGCGTAGCATAGGTTGAATTGAAAATTGGTCGGGTGGATTGAACTTGTAAAGTGGCTGTAAACTGATTAGAATCGTAACTATTTATAATAACTACCATCGAACAATTAATTTTTTCATTTACTTTATAATCTTCGCCTGTCCAATCGGTTTTATTCACAAAATCACTTATTGAATTTTTTAAGTTTTTAAAAATCTGATTGTTGGTCGTTGGTACTTTATCAGAATTGATTTGAACGGTACAATTTAATTGCTGGGCTTGAATTACTCCGATAAAAAACAAAAAAAGTATATTAACTATTTTTTTCATAATGTGAGATTACTTTGTTCATGATATCATTTGCGACTAATAATTTAGATTTTAAAGTCATGGGTTCAACATTAAAATCCTTATCTATGAAAATAATTTTGTTAGTTGATTTTCCAAAACCAGCACCTTCATCTTGAAGCGAATTTAAAACAATCAAATCTAGGTTTTTTTTATGAATTTTCAACTTGGCGTTTTCAATTTCGTTTTCTGTTTCTAAAGCGAAGCCAATTAAAAATTGATTTTGCTTTATTTCCCCCATCGAAGCCAGTATATCTTGTGTTTTTTCGAGTTCGATACTCAATGTTGCATCTCTTTTTTTTATCTTTTGCGTTGCCACTAATTTGGGTGTATAATCTGCCACGGCTGCTGCACAAATGACAACATCACTCGAATTAAAATATTCATGACAGGCAACATACATTTCTTGGGCAGAGATAACTCGTATCAAATTAATATTTGCATCTGAAACCGATAAATGTGTTGGACCCGAAATTAAAGTTACCGAGGCGCCAAGATTTGCTGCGCTCGAAGCTATATCAAACCCCATTTGTCCTGATGAATGATTGCCTATAAACCGGACTGGATCTATAGCTTCGTGAGTTGGTCCCGCAGTAATTAAGATTTTTTTTCCTTGTAATGGTAATTTACTCTCTAAATCCTTTTCTAAAAAAATGATAATGTTTTCAGGTTCGGCCATTCTTCCTTCTCCCGATAATCCACTGGCTAATTCTCCTTTTTCAGCTGGAATGATTGTATTTCCAAACTGTTTTAATAAATTAAAACTCGAAATAGTTGATGGATGTTTATACATATCCAAATCCATTGCCGGTGCAAAATACACTGGACATTTTGCCGATAAATAAGTTGCAATTAAAAGGTTGTCGCAAGTGCCATTTGCCATTTTGGACAACGTGTCAGCAGTTGCTGGCGCAATAATCATCAAATCTCCCCAAAGTCCTAGTTCGACATGATTATTCCAAAGTGCATTTTCGTCCTCTTCGTTATAAAAAGTAGAATGAACAGGATTTTTAGAAAGTGTAGATAAGGTTAACGGTGTTACGAAGTCTTTAGAAGAAGGTGTCATTATAACTTGTACATGTGCACCTGCTTTTATAAATAATCGGACTAACGATGCTGTTTTGTAAGCGGCAATTCCAGCAGAAATTCCCAGCACTATTTTTTTACCACTTAAAACAGACATTTTTACTAGTCTTTTGTAGTGTCTCTGTAGTATATTTTGTCGTCAAGCCATTCTTGAACAGCCAGCGCGTGAGGTTTTGGTAATTTCTCGTAGTATTTAGAAACTTCAATTTGTTCTTTGTTTTCAAAGATTTCCTCAAGACTATCGTTGTAAGTGGCAAACTCTTCTAGTTTTTCAGTCAATTCTTTTTTAATTTCTGAATTTATTTGGTTTGCTCTTTTAGCCATTATCGTAATTGCCTCGTAAACATTGCCCGTACGTTCTTCGATCACAGTTTTGTTGTAAGTAATTGTGTTTACGGGTGCATTCGTCTTTTTTAAATCCATGACTTTTTTATTTAGAAAATTGTTTTAAATCGTTATCAATTCTGGCTAACATTTGGTCAGCTTTATTTTTAAATTCCGTATCCGCTTTAAATTTCATTAAAACTTGGTAGGCTGTTTTAGCATTTTCAAGTCTTTCTTTCATTTTAGTGGGAACACTATTAATCGCCAATGAATATGCAGAGTCTAATTTATAATAAAGTGCTTTTTCTTTATAAGGCGTTCCTGGAAAATTAATCATGAAATTATCAAAAGCTACCATCGCCGCTTTATAATTGGAAACAGTGTTGTAAATTTTAGCATTTTCAAAAGCTTTCTTTTCCAATTTTTCTCTCAACATTTTAACTAATGAATTTGCCTCTACAATATTTTTCCCATCTGGATAGGTATCAATATAATTTTGAAGTTTATCAATCGCTTTGTTGGTATCTGTTTGATCTAAACTGTATATTGGTGATAAGAAAGTAAATGATTTTGCTCCTAAAAAAGAAGTTTCTTCTATTTTTTCACTTTTAGGATAACTTGCTACAAAACTTTCAAATTGATAGCCCGCTAAATAATATTGATTTGTTATATATAATGCTTGTGAATACATGTAAAACATTTTTTCAGCTGATGCCTTTCCTTTGTTTGCTGGAGCAATTTGTTCAAAAAGCCTGATAGCTTTGCCATATTTTTTGGAATCATACATTTTGGTTGCTGATGCAAACTTGAGGGCTACATCTTCTGATTTTAATGCTCTTTGATAATCGCTGCAAGAAATTAAGAATAATACAACAGCAAATAAGACTAAAAATTTCTTCATTTTTTTATTTAATTCAGATGATTTTAAACAGTTTCTGTGTCTAAAAAACCAACTGCAAATTTAGTTATTAATTGTTGATAACAAAATATTTTTTTTACTTAAAAAAAACTACATTTTCGAAATTTTGTTGGTAAAATCATGAATTCGATTTGCCAAATCTGCGTCAGTGTTTACGAGCGGCAAACGAACTGTATTTTCAGATAATCCCAATGAATAAAAGACTTCTTTGATTCCGGCGGGGTTTCCTTGTTCGAATATTAAGTCAATACAATCCGCTAAAAGGTAATGCAATTTATAAGCTTCTTCTACCCTTTTATTCAAACCAAGATGAACCATTTCTGAAAATTGTTTTGGAAAACCTTCTGCAAGTACAGAAATAACTCCCGCGCCGCCAGCCAAAATCATTGGTAAAGTTATCATATCATCTCCCGATATTACTAAAAAATCTTTTGGTTTATTTTGTATCAATTTCATGGCTTGCACAATATCTCCTGCTGCTTCTTTGACCGCAATAATATTTTTAAAATCGGTTGCTAATCGTATAATAGTTGATGGCAACATGTTACTAGCAGTTCTTCCTGGTACATTGTACAATATTATAGGTAGAGGCGATGCTTCTGAAATGGCTTTAAAATGTTGGTAGATACCTTCTTGTGTGGGTTTGTTGTAATAAGGTGAAACAGAAAGCAGCGCAACAAAATCTGAAAAATTACCTGATTTCAGTTCTTGAACTACTTCCTGTGTATTATTACTTCCAACTCCGAGAACTAAAGGTAATCGTCCTTTGTTTGAATCAACAATTGTTTTTATAATTAATTCTTTTTCTATTTTGGAAAGTGTAGCACTTTCGGCAGTTGTGCCAAGAACAACTAAGTAATCAATTCCGTTATCAATCTGAAAATTTACTATAGCTTTTAAAGCATCTACATCTACAGAAAAATCTTTTTTGAAGGGTGTTACAAGCGCGACTCCTGTACCTATTAATGATAACATATTATATTTTGTTTAAAATTTTTAAATATTTGAATAATTCATCCATAAAAACTTTATAATTTTCGGCATTTGTATTAATCATAAAATGGTTTAATCGCTTGTCAACAGTTGCAAAACCAACTTTGAAACTTGCTTTGGATAAATGAGATACCAAAAGTAAAGCAACTTTTTCGGTATCGTAATAATTAATCAATAAATCAAAAGGTGCTTTTACAAACTCTTTTACTTCTTTCTTATCAATTGTCCCGCGCCAACTCAAATCTTTATTGCTAAAAACTGGATATTCAAACGTTTCATTCTTTTTTAATTTGTCTTTATAAACCAGAATTTTAATATCCTTTTCCTCAATCTTATTTTCGGTTAATGCATGAACTAGAGCTTCCTTTTCATAAAAATAGCTTTCATCAAAAATAATCCCAACGGTTTTAATTACACTGTCTGACGGCACATGCCTAACATTGGATAAACTATTTTTAACAATTTTATTTGTTGAAAAATTCTTGATGTAATTTAAAAACATAGTACTTTTACTTGATTTACAAATTTACTAAAATTAGTACCTAAAGCGATGGTAAAACTAAAAAACTATGACGGTGTAGTAAAGCATTTTGTTTTATTATTAACATTTGCGGTGTTCACATCTTGCATCGAGAAAAAATGTACTTTAGTTAAAATTGAGGGGAAACAAATTGGTATTACCAATAAAAATACAGAGATTTCTACCCAGAAAGCAAGCCAACAAGTACAGCAAATTGAAAACTTTATAAAACCTTATCGAACAAAAATTGATGCCGATTTAAACATTGTTTTATCCAATGCTCCAGAAACTATAGATAAATCAGGCGTATGGCAGACTCCAATGGGTAATCTTTTAGCCGATATTACTTTTGACAAATCGAATAAGGTTTTTCAAATGAGAGAACATTTAGCTGTTGATATTTGTGTTTTAAATCATGGCGGAATTCGAACTATAATTCCCAAAGGTGACGTCACCGCAAGGAATGCTTATGAAATTATGCCTTTCGAAAATAGTGCTGTCGTGGTTGCGCTAAAGGGAGCACAAGTTTTGGAAATTGCAAACTATGTTATTTCAGAAAAAAAACCACATCCATTACGAGGTATGAAGTTTACGATTGATAAAAATAATCAAGCAGTAGCTATTTTAGTTGGCGAAAGCGCACTAGATCTTAATAAAATATATTATGTAGCAACATCTGATTATTTATCATATGGGAATGATAATATGCTTTTTTTTAAAAAAGGGATTCATAAATATGATTTACAATACAAACTTCGGAATATGATTATTGATTATTTCAAAGAAAATAAATTCATCGAGGCTAATAAAGACATTCGAATTATAAAAGAATAGTTAACAATATTTCGGCATTTATAAGTGGTGAACTTCTGAAATAAATTCACAAGAAAAAAATTGAATATAAATGAAAAGAAGAAATTTTATCCAAAAAACAGCAGCAAGTTCAGTGTTTTTGGGACTTGGAGGATTATCATTAAGTAGTTTTACCACGTTAAATACAAAGCATTTAACGATACTTCACACCAATGATGTTCACAGTTATATTGATCCTTTTCCTCCAAATCATCCAAAGAATCCTAATATGGGTGGCGTGGCAAGAAGGGCAACTATTATTGAAACCATCAGAAATGAAAATTCTAATGTTTTATTGCTTGATGCTGGTGATATTTTCCAAGGAACACCTTATTTTAATTACTATGGTGGCGAATTAGAATTCAAACTGATGAGCATGATGAAGTATGATTTGGCAACCATTGGCAATCACGACTTTGACAACGGTATTGAGGGTTTATACAAGCAATTGCCGAATGCAAATTTTGAATTTGTTTCCGCCAATTATGATTTCAAGAACACGATTATGGATGGACATGTAAAACCTTATAAAATTTTTCATAAGGCAGGAATCAAGGTAGGTGTTTTTGGACTTGGAATAAACCTTGATGGTTTAGTTGATAAGAGAAATTTTAAAGAAACTGTTTATAATAATTCCATTGATATTGCTCAAGATATGAGCCGCATATTGAAGTATGAAGAAAAATGTGATTTAGTGATTTGTCTATCACATATTGGTTACAAATACAAAGACGAACCCGATAAAATTTGCGATACCAAATTAGCAGGTTTGACAAAAAATATTGATCTAATTATTGGGGGTCATACACACACCTTTCTTGATAAACCTACTATTTTAAATAATGCTGAAGGCAAAGAAGTTTTGGTCAATCAAGTAGGTTGTTATGGTGTAAACCTTGGTCGAATTGATTTTTATTTTGATGATGAAAAGAGCAGAGTGTCATCAGGAAAGTCTATTATTATAGTTTGATTTTTCAGAAGTGACAACATATTTATACAATGAGAAAAAGGCTAATGCATTCAATGTCATAGCAGTTGGTCTAAAAAATTCTTGGTATTCATTGGTCAAAAAGTACTTTTCTACAAAAACTACAAATTGTAGCATCACAAATAGCAGTGCACTAATCAACAAAATAGAGTTCTGTTTAGAGTCATTCATGACATAGCTGGCAAGTGCAATACCCGTAAGAACTGAAATTAATATATTTTGAATAATAATGACGTAAAAACTATTTTCGGGTATTTCAGATGTTTCTGTAAACAAATAAAAAAAGATTAGCAAGAAGGGTGAAGTTGCAATTATTATAGGAATATAATCGATAAATTTTTGAAGAGAAAGTATGAGATAGATGCATATAATACGATGTATAGTAAAGACAATAATACCATAAAACAAATAGGTCGGCGTATTAGGAATAAAAAGTATGTTGGTCAATGAGGACAAAAGTAAAACGATAATAAACATTACATTTTTTCTTTCGGAATCTATATAATAAATGATAATTAGGAATACAGGTAATAACGGTTTAAGTATACAGATAATGGATTTATTAACAAAATATTCTGCAATAATTTCAAAAATTGCTATGACAAAATAACATAGTGTTAGTTTATATATTACGTTTATTTTATTAGCCATCTTTAGTGAATTTATGATTAGGTTATTTTTTAATATCCATATTTATAAGATAAATTAGGACTAAAAATAGATTATAAAAATCAAAGCAATACTAATCAAAAATTTATTTAACTAATCATGCCTAAAAAATCTGTTTCCGAAATTATAGAAACTTTTAATTGATTTGCTTTTTCTAATTTTGCGGGTCCCATATTGTCGCCAGCTAAAACAAAATCAGTTTTGGCAGAAATAGAACTTCCCACTTTTCCGCCATTGTCTTCAATTGCTTTTTTTAAATCGTCGCGAGAGAATTTTTCAAAAACACCTGAAACTACAAAGGTTTTACCGAATAATTTATCGGTAGCATTTGGATTAAATTTTTCAATCAGTTCCAACTGAACTCCGTATTCTTTCAAACGAATAATAATCTTGACATTTTCCTGATTCTCAAAAAATCCTATGACGCTTTGCGCAATCTTCTCTCCTATTTCATCAACCAAAATCAAATCCATAAGAGAAGCACTTTGTAAAGCATCGATAGTTTTATAATGTTTCGCTAATTTTTTGGCAACAGTTTCTCCAACATAACGAATTCCAAGAGCAAATAAGACACGTTCAAAAGAAACTTCCTTTGATTTATGAACACCAATAACTAAATTTTCTGCTGATTTTTGTGCCATTCTTTCCAATGGTAGAATTTGTTCGACAGTTAACTCGTATAAATCAGCGTAATTTTGAACCAAACCATTATTATAAAGTAAAGCTACTGTTTCTCCTCCCAGACCTTCAATATCCATCGCTTTTCGCGAAATAAAATGGTGAATTCTACCTATAATTTGGGGCGGACATCCATAAAAATTAGGGCAATAATGATTGGCTTCTCCTTCTGTTCTTATTAATTCCGAATTACATTCGGGGCAATGTATAATGTATTTCGTTGGTTGCGAATCTTGTTTTCTATTGGTAATATCAACAGCAATAATTTTAGGAATTATTTCGCCTCCTTTTTCAACAAAGACAGTATCGCCAACACGTATATCTAATTTTTCGATTTGATCAGCATTGTGCAATGATGCACGCTTAACAATGGTTCCAGCCAATTGCACAGGTTGCAAATTCGCAACCGGAGTGATTGATCCTGTTCTTCCAACCTGATACGAAATTGAATTTAAAACTGTAGAAACTTGCTCCGCTTTAAATTTATATGCCATTGCCCAACGCGGCGATTTGGCCGTATAACCCAATTCGTCCTGCTGATGAAAATCATTTACTTTTATAACAACACCATCCGTTTCGTAAGGTAAATCATGACGATGTGTATCCCAATAATCAATATATTCAAAAACTTCTTCAATAGAATTGGCGAGTTTGGCTTCTTTTGGAACTTTAAAACCCCAGTTCCTTGCAGTTTCTAGTCCTTCCAATTGTGATTTGATATTCAAATTATTGCCAACAATAAAATAAAGTAAACATTCCAATGGTCGCTTGGCAACTTCGCTGCTGTCTTGCAATTTTAAACTTCCTGAAGCCGTGTTTCTTGGATTTGAATAAGGTGTTTCTCCAATTTCAATTAATTCCTGATTCATTTTTGCAAAGCCTTCATAGGGTAAAATTATTTCGCCACGAATATCAAATCGGGTCGGATATTCGCCATTTAATTTTAACGGAATAGATTTTATCGTTTTAATATTACTGGTTACATCATCTCCCTGAAAACCATCACCACGAGTTACAGCGCGTTTTAATTTTCCGTTTTCATAGGTTATAGAAATTGATGCACCATCATATTTTAATTCACAAGTATATTTCAAGGGAACATTTCCGAGCACTTTTTGAATTCTGTTTTCCCAGTCTATTAAATCTTCTTTAGAATAGGAATTGTCCAGTGAATACATTCTGTAATCATGAACAACAGTATTGAAATTTTTTGTAATGGTTCCGCCAACCCGTTGTGTTGGTGAATCATCATCGTAGAATTCAGGATGTTGTTTTTCTAAATCCTGAAGTTGTTTTAGTTTTTGGTCAAATTCAAAATCAGAAATAGTTGGAGTATCCAACACATAATAATTGTGATTGTGTTGGTTGAGTTCCTCACGAAGCAACTGAATGGTTTGACCAAATTCCATAAAATTCTACTAATATGGCACTAAAATACAATTTTATTTAGAAAGATTTTTGAAAAATTCCCATGTAATTTCGGCACCTTCAATCGACTCGTTTTGTTTTCCAACAATTCTTTGGATAAACCTAGAAAGCACATATTTTTTGCCCGGCATTGTGTGCCCGCCATCTTCTATTTCATAATATTGAATTTCATTGTTTTTATTTCCTTTATTGTAGATAGTACTCGTTATTGGCTGCATTTCAATAGTATTGTATTTAATTATATCTTTAGAGATAGATGTTCCTTTGAAATTATTTTTGACCCAAAAATCTACTGTTTCTTGTGATGACAAGAAATATTCTTTCTTCAATTTAGACTTTCCGCCGTAAAAAGGCATAAACTTATCTTTTTTTCCATTTACTATCATTACAGGAATAGGAATGTTTGAAACTTTACACTCACTTTCTTCAGATAGGTTGGCATTGAAAGCAGCTATTGCGGTTATTTTGTTCGGAATTTCAAGTCCAAGACGATAGCACATTAATCCACCATTGGAAACCCCGGTAACAAATATTTTTTTATTATTTACATTGTATTTCCCAATGGAAAAATCAATCAATTTAGAAATAAAACCTACATCATCAGCATTATTATCATTAGGATAAACTCTGCAATCGTTCCAAATTAAATTATTTCCTTGCGTTGCTCCAGTTTTTAAGTTTGTACCATTAGGAACAATTAGTAAAAAATGTTCTTTTTCGGCAACATCATTCCCAATACTTTGATGCTCCTGCTCTGTCGTTGTAAATCTCTTCTTTTGATTGTGTTCCTCCGTGAAGCTGAATTACCAAAGTGGGATTTTGATTCAGATTTGATGGGGCATACATATCATAATATCGAGTTGTACCATCAATAAGAATTTCTAAATCTTTGTGCCAACCACTAGTTTGTGAGACAGAAGTAAAAGAAACAAATAAAATGAATAATAATTTCATAGTATAAAATCTTAAAATTACGACTGGATTATTCCGTTCATTTGAAGGTATAGTTGTCCATCGCTCAAGATGGCTCCTTCTTTTATCAAATCAAAAATGGCAGCATTTCGTTCGACTCCGTATTCTTTTTTACCCAAATGAATTTCAACTGCATCTGTAAATATAGTATCACTTAACCATTGCAATCCCTCTTTTTCCATAAAATCGACTTGTGGTTCTAATGCTTTTAAAACAATAGATTGAATTAATTTTTCTTGGCAATGAAAGAGGAAAATATGGTTTTTAGAAAAATGCTCTAAATAAGTAGCATTTGTTAAAACACCTTCCCATATCAAATCAGAAAAAACGTCTAGTACTTGCTCGGCTACTTCAGGTTTATCCAATTTTATTTTATCCCATTCTGCTTTATCAATAGATTGTGAAGCGAGGAAATTTATAAATTCCTGATATAAAGCTTCAAATTGTTCTTTGGCTAATCTTTTATATTTCATTTATGCTGAACTTCTTTCAGCATCTTTTATCAGATGCAATTATTTTAACTTGGAAAGAATCTGAAATAAATTCAGATAAAAAAAATCCCGATGTGAGTCGGGATTTACTATTTATTAATCGAAATATTATACTTCGGCTACAATTTCATAGGGTAACTCTACAACTACATCTCTGTGAAGTCTTACAGTTGCTGTATATTTACCTGTTCGTTTTACCAAACCACTTGTTATGAATTTTCTATCAACAGTTTGTCCTGCTTTTTCTAATGCAGCAGCAATATCAATATTTGATATTGAACCAAATAATTTTTCTCCACCGGCTTTTGCTGTGATTTTAATTTCGATGGCTTTTAAAGCTTCTCCTAATGCTTTTGCATCGTTTACCACTTTAGACTCTTTATGTGCTCTTTGTTTTAAATTTTCAGCTAAAATTTTTTTTGCTGAAGGTGTTGCTAATTGAGCATGACCTTGTGGAATTAAAAAATTACGACCGTAACCATTTTTTACAGTTACTAAATCATCTTTAAATCCTAAATTTTGAACGTCTTGTTTTAATATAAGTTCCATGTTGTTGTCCTTGTTATAGAAGTTAGTCTCGTTGAATCTCAACGAGACAACAACTTTAATTAATTAATTATTTTAATAAATCGGCCACATATGGCATTAAAGCTAAATGACGAGCTCTTTTAACTGCTACTGACACTTTTCTTTGGTATTTTAAAGAAGTACCTGTTAAACGACGTGGAAGAATTTTACCTTGCTCGTTTACAAATTTCAATAAGAAATCTGCATCTTTATAATCAATATATTTGATTCCAGATTTTTTGAAACGACAATACTTTTTAGTCTTATTGATTTCTATGTTCAGAGGAGTAAGATATCTGATATCTCCTTCTTTCTTTCCCGAAGCGGATTGTTGTAAATTTGCCATAATAATTAAGCTTTAGATGATTCTTTTAATTTGGTTCTTCTTCGTTCAGCCCAAGAAATGGCATGCTTATCTAAACTTACAGTTAGGAAACGCATAACTCTCTCGTCACGTCTAAATTCAGTTTCAAAGGCAATTAGGATTTCTCCTGAAACTTTAAATTCGAATAAATGGTAAAAACCACTTTTCTTGTTTTGGATTTCGTAAGCTAATTTTTTTAAGCTCCAATCCTCTTTGGATACCATCTGTGCTCCTTTTGACGTAAGAAAATCTTCAAATTTGCTTACTGTTTCCTTTACCTGAACTTCAGATAAAACGGGATTTAAGATGAAAACAGTTTCGTAATGATTCATAATTATATGATTAATTTTAAATTGGGCGCAAATATAGAAAAGATAATTTAATTAACAATCACAAGTTATCTTAAATCGTTCAAAAGTAAAAAATATCGTTTAAAGGTAAAAATAATCGACAAAACGTTAGGTGGATTAAAAAAAAGTATCTATTTTTACCTCACCAAATCTATAATAAAAAAATATTATGAAACTAAATTGTGTTGTTGTTGACGATAGTTCAATCCAAAGGATGATTATCGCGAAGTTAGTAAATAATCATCCCAATCTACATTTAGTGGGAGATTTTTCTAATGCAATCGAAGCAAAAAATTGCATGTCGGTTCATACCGTTGACTTAATTTTCCTTGACATCGAAATGCCAGTCATTAGTGGTTTTGATTTTCTTGATGGATTAAAAGTAAAACCTCAAATTATTTTTATTACGTCAAAGGCAGAATATGCTATGAAAGCATTTGATTATGACGCTACGGATTACCTACAAAAACCGATAGCTCTTGATCGTTTCAATGCCTCCGTTAGAAGAGCAATGGATTTCCATTTGCTTAAAAAAGAAAATCAAGAAGAAGAAGGTGATCATATTTTCATTAAAAGCAATCTTAAAAAACTTAAAATTTATACCAATAAAATTAAGTGGATAGAAGCTTACGGAGATTATGTTAAAGTAGTGACAGAAGAAGACAGCAATCTTGTTCTTTCAACTATGAAATCATTTGAAAATGATTTATCAAAAGAAAAGTTTATTAGAGTTCACAAATCCTATATTATTAATATTGACAAGGTAGAACGTTTTAATAGTAAATTTGCTGAAATTGGAGTTACGAAGATTCCTTTGAGCCGAAATAAAAAAGAAGATTTGATTAAAGCTTTGGCTGTTTCTTAACTTTTAATTAATAAAAATCCACATTTACAGTAACTTTTATTGATCTGTATTGTGAAACTAATTCAAAACTATTCAGTACTTTCTGAATAGTTTTTTTTGTGTTTAGCAATCCTTTATCCCCTTGAATCTTGACCATCAAAGTACGAATATATTCGTTTCTAATTCTGCTAATCGCAGGCTCTTCGGGACCAAGAACAGGAGTTGACAAGTTTTGTTGCAAAACTTTATGCAACCACAAAGAACCCTCTTTTAATTTTTCGAAATCTCGATGTTTTAAGGTTAACTTAATTAAACGATAGAATGGTGGATAGAAATACATTTTCCGTTCTTGTAATTGTTCTTTAAACATAGCGTCGTAATCATTGTTTGTGACTTGCTGAATAATAGTATGCATCGGATTATAGGTCTGAATAATCACATTACCACGTTTTTCTGCGCGACCCGCCCTACCCGCAACTTGAGTCATCATTTGATAACTTCTTTCAAAAGCGCGAAAATCGGGATGATACAGCATATTATCCGCATTCATTATTCCTACCAAAGAAACATTATCAAAATCCAGTCCTTTCGCCAGCATTTGAGTTCCAACTAAAACATCAATTTCACGATTTTTAAATCCATCGATGATTTTTTCAAAACTATATTTACCTCTGGTAGTATCTTGATCCATCCGCTTGATATTCTTTGTTGGGAATAGTTCTGCGAGTTCCAATTCGATTTGTTCGGTTCCAAAACCTTTGGTTTCCAAATCAACGCTCAAACAAACATGACAATTTATTGGTTTAGACATATTATGACCACAATAATGACATCGTAATTGATTTTTAAATTTATGATATGTCAAACTCACATCACATTGTGGACATTGAGGTACATGACCACAAGTGAAACATTCCAACACAGGCGAGAAACCTCTTCGATTTTGAAATAAAATAACTTGTTCTCCGTTTGCAAAAGCTTCGGTGATGTATTCAATCAAAGTTAAACTGAAATGACCTTTCATCTTTTTTCGAAAATAACTATCTTTTAAATCTACTAACTCAATTTTGGGCATTTGTACTTTTCCAAATCGTTCTTTTAAAGTAATCAAACCATACTTCCCGGAAGTTGCATTAAAAAACGTTTCAATACTTGGAGTAGCCGAGCCTAATAAAACTTTTGCTTTATGCGCATTTGACAAAACTATTGCAGCATCTCGAGCATGATATCGTGGAGCGGGATCTTGTTGTTTGAATGTTGATTCGTGCTCTTCATCAACAATGACCAAACCTAAATTATCGAACGGTAAAAACAAAGCCGACCTCGCTCCTATTACTATTTGCGATGCTTCAGAATTTTGTAAAACATTTTGCCAAACTTCCACTCTTTCGTTATTACTATATTTAGAATGAAAAACGGCTACTTTGTTGCCAAAATATTTTGTTAATCGAGAAACCAACTGCGTTGTCAAAGCTATTTCGGGCAGTAGATACAGCACTTGTTTTCCTTGAGTTAAATAATTCTCAATAAGTTTAGTGTAAATTTCGGTTTTACCGCTTGATGTTACTCCGTGCAAAAGTGAAACTTCTTTTTCTTTAAAAGATTTTTCAATTTCATTAAAGGCTTGTTGTTGTGGCTGACTTAAAATCAATTCATTATCAATCTTATTTTTATCAAAATTCACACGGTCTTCCTGAATGAAATATTCTTCAAATATTTGTTTATCCACCAAAGCTTTTAAAATAGTTGCTGATGAATTTGCAGTTTCTGTTAATTGTTTTACCGAAATTGGTTTCCTTTCTTGCCCTTGTAATTGAAAATATTGAAGCACCAAATTTTTTCTCTTTTCAGATTTCAAACTGTCCAAAAGTTCCAACAGTTTTTTTTCTGATAGATAATCTTCGTTTAAACGAATATACTTAATGAGTTTGGGTTTGTATACCTCTTGAATTTCCTCTTGAAGCGAAATGATATTTTTACTAATCAGTTTTTGAATAACTGGCAAAACGGTTTTTTTATCCAAAATATCAATTATATTCTGAATATTCAGCGATGATTGTCTTTGTAACGCTTCAAAAATGAGAAACTCATCATCTGATAATTCTTTCTCATCAACAAAAGTGGTTGATTGTCGAGAAATTATTGTTTCACTTTCTAATAATAGTGCTGATGGCAAAGCTCCACGATACACATCGCCAATGTTACACATATAATAAGACGCAATCCAAAACCAATGATTGATTTGAAATTCGTTTACAATAGGCTTTTCATCAAGGATTTGATGGATTTCTTTGGCTTCGTATAATGTTGGTTTGTTTTGATGTACATCGATTACAAGTGCAGTATAAATTTTGTTTTTACCAAAAGGAACTGCTATTCTCATTCCTTTTTTAATAAAAGCATACTCTAATTTTGAAACCTTGTAAGTGAAAGTTTTAGATAAGGAAAGCGGAATAATAACTTCAATGAAGTAAAACATTTTTTGTATCGTTATTTTATTCTTATCCAAGTTTGCGATCTTCCAAAAAGCGGAATGCCAATGTACCCGCGAACGACAAGTTTATCTTTTGCTTCTAATGTGATTTTGCAATGGTAACTTTTCCCATTTTTTGGATCGACAATTTTTCCTCCATCGTAAAAATCACCTTTGTTTTTTAATCCTTTGATAATAACCATTCCTAAAATGGGCTTACTTTTAGCTTCGCCTTCGCACTTTTCGCATTTAAGATGCTTTTTATCTGCTTCAAAAATTTCGATTATTTTTCCGTAAACTTTTCCTTTATGTTCAAAAATATCAACAATGCCTTTTTCTTTACCCGTCTCGTCGTCAATGGTTTTCCACTTCCCAAAAACGGTTTGTGAAAAACTCATTTGGAAAAAAAATAAAACGAAAATAAGGTGTATTTTTAGGTTCATAAAGTATCTAATTCTTTTTGTTTTTCACGTTTAATATGATTTATAGCAGCATTCAGATCAAAGCCTAAAAGCAAAACCATTGAATTTATCCAAATATAAAACATTACTATGAGCAATGTTCCTATTGAGCCATAAAGCTCGTTGTATTTTGAAAATTTTAATACCCAAATTCCAAAAAAGTAAGACGAGATAATTATCAAACTGGTTGTTACCACTGAACCTATAGATATAAAAGATCTTTTTCTAGCGCCTTTTATTCCAAACCGAAATAGTATTGAAGTTGCCATTAATATCATAAGGATTACGAATCCATATCTTCCCATTTCTATCAAATGAATTTTATCTGACAGAACATCCTGAATTTTTGTTTTTTGAATAAAAACCTCAAAAATTATAATTGCTGACACTGTAATTAGTAATAAAAAAGAGAGTAAAATGGATAAAACCAATGCTACAAGATATTGTTTTAAAAATTTCCGTTTTAAGGAAACATGAATATGATGCGAACTTTCAAATCCACCAAGTATGGCATTTACACCGTTGGTCATCAAAAAAATAGCCATCACAAAACCTGTTGAAAGTAATCCGCTGTGACTGTTGTGCAATATATCATTGATGATTTTATAAATAGCATCGTAGGTTGTTGGTGGAACACTTTGCTGAACAAATCCGAGAAAATCTTCCTGAAAACCTTGAATTGGGATATATGGAATGAGATTCAGAATAAAAAGAGCAAACGGAAACAACGCCATAAAAAAGCTAAAAGCAATGGCTGTTGCCCGGTACGAAATATCACCTTCAATAATTCCATAAAAGTATAAATCAAGTAAATTATACAAAGACATCCCATGAAGCCAAGGTAATTTTATTTTTTGCAATAAAAACACAATTTGCTTTATGATTGGAAATTTTATGAATTTTTTTTCGGTCTGTAGTTCAGTCATTTAAAATGCTTTTAAACTTAAATCCATATTATGAACAGAATGCGTTAAAGCTCCAGATGAAATATAATCTACGCCGCATTCTGCGTACTGTCGAATCGTTTTTTCGTTTATATTTCCAGAGCTTTCTGTTAAACATTTAGTGCCAATAAGTGTCACGGCTTTACGTGTATCTTCAAAATTAAAATTGTCAATTAAAACTCGGAAAACGCCGTCATTTTCTAAAATCTCTTTGATTTCGTCAAGGTTCCTGGCTTCAACAATAATTTTTAAATCAAGGTGATTGATTTTCAAAAATTCTTTGGTTTTGTTGATGGCATTGGTAATTCCTACGGCAAAATCATTATGATTATCTTTTAACATAATCATATCGTACAACGCAAAACGATGATTTTCGCCACCACCAATTTTGACCGCCCATTTTTCACAGGCTCTGAATCCCGGAGTAGTTTTTCGAGTATCTAATATCTTGGTTTTGGTGCCTTCTAAAAGCTTGACATATTGATTGGTTTTGGTCGCAATTGCTGACATTCTTTGCATCGAATTCAATACCAATCGCTCGGCTTTCAAAATAGATTGAGAACTTCCCGAAACATTAAAAACAATATCCCCATACTTGACTTCCGCTCCATCATTTATAAAGGTTTCAATTTGCAAAGTGGCATCAACTTTTTCAAAAATCATTTTTGCAAATGCCACTCCCGCTATTATTCCGGTATCTTTTACTAAAAGTTTAGCTTTTCCTCGGGCATCTGCAGGAATACAAGCCAATGAGCTGTAATCACCCGAGCCAATATCCTCACGAATACCATTTTGAATAATTATAGTAAGCTCATTTTGAAATTGTTGTTCTGTAATCATTGGGCAACTATTGATTGGCTAAAGTAATTTGAAAATTTTAAAATTTGGAAATTTGGAAATGAAAATAATAACATTAATTTAAATTTTATCAATCTGTTACGAAATTAACATTTTATAAAATCAATTGCGTTGCTATTTTTAAAGCTTTACAGTTTTATTCTACTATCATTTTCAAATTTCCAAATTTTCAAATTAAAGATTACATTTGCGACACATCACAACAACTCATGTACAAACTACTAATTCGCCCGATTTTATTTTGGTTTGATCCCGAAGAAGTGCATCACTTTTCGTTTAGTTTTATCAAATTTATCTGCAAAATTCCTTTTTTTCCAAGCATTTTTAAATCGATTTATGAAGTAAAAGATGTTCGTTTAGAAAGAGAAGTTTTTGGATTAAAATTTAAAAACCCTGTTGGATTAGCAGCTGGATTTGATAAAGATGCTAAATGCTACAAGGAACTGTCCAACTTTGGTTTCGGGTTTATCGAAATTGGAACTTTGACACCAAAACCACAAGATGGAAACCCAAAAAAACGTTTGTTTCGACTGAAAAAAGATAGTGCAATCATCAACCGAATGGGCTTCAATAACGCAGGAGTTGATGAAGCAGTTATCCGATTAAAGAAAAATAAAAGTATTCTCATTGGCGGAAATATTGGAAAAAACAAAATCACCGAAAACGAAAATGCAACTTCAGATTACCTTATTTGTTTTGAAACATTATTCGATTATGTTAATTACTTTGTTGTGAATGTAAGTTCTCCTAACACGCCAAATTTAAGAGCTTTACAAGATAAAGAACCCTTGACTGCTCTGTTGCAAACCCTTCAGAATGAAAATTTGGCAAAGCCGAAACCAAAACCAATTCTTTTAAAAATCGCTCCCGATTTGACCGACGAACAATTGTTGGACATTATCGATATTGTTAACGAAACCAAAATCGCAGGTGTAATTGCAACAAATACGACAATCTCAAAAGATAATTTAATTTCAGAAAATAAGTTACAAACCGGCGGTTTATCTGGAAAACCTTTGGCAAAACGTTCCACTGAAGTCATTCGTTTTCTCTTTGAAAAAAGCAACAAAGCGTTTCCAATCATTGGTGTTGGCGGAATTCATTCGGCAGAAGATGCCATAGAAAAACTGAATGCTGGGGCAAGTTTAGTCCAATTGTACACTGGGTTTATTTATGAAGGTCCGAAGTTGGTGAAAGAAATCAATAGAAAAATTCTTGAAAATTCTTTGTAACTTGGCACCATTACAATAAATTAAGTCTTTGAATCCAAAAATAAAAATCATAGAATGTCCACGTGATGCCATGCAAGGGATCAAAGATTTTATTCCTACCCAAAAGAAAGTCGATTATATTCAGTCTTTGCTTCGTGTTGGATTTGATACGATTGATTTCGGAAGTTTTGTATCACACAAAGCAATTCCGCAAATGCAAGACACAGCCGAAGTTTTGGCTCAATTGGATTTATCGCAAACGCAAAGTAAATTATTAGCCATTATTGCCAACACACAAGGTGCTCAAATAGCTTCTATTCATAAAGAGATTCAATATTTAGGTTTTCCGTTTTCTATTTCAGAGAATTTTCAAATGCGTAATACACATAAAACGATAATCGAAAGTTTAGTCACACTTCAGGAAATTTTAGACATTGCTGATGCTTCCAACAAAGAAGTCGTAACCTATATTTCTATGGGATTCGGGAATCCATATGGAGATCCGTGGAATGTAGAGATTGTTGGCGAATGGACAGAAAAACTTGCGAATATGGGCGTTAAAATCCTTTCGCTTTCTGATACTGTTGGAAGTTCAACTCCAGATGTAATTACATACTTGTTTTCCAATTTAATTTCAAAATATACTCAAATCGAATTCGGTGCGCACCTGCATACTACTCCAGATAAATGGCACGAAAAGATTGATGCTGCCTACAAAGCTGGATGTATTCGGTTTGATGGTGCCATTCAAGGTTTTGGCGGCTGCCCCATGGCAAAAGATGATTTAACTGGTAATATGCCAACCGAAAAACTCCTCTCCTATTTCACTACGCAAAAAGCGGATACCAACACGAGCCCAATGAGTTTTGAAAGCGCATACAATGAAGCAACAAAAATCTTTACTGCCTATCATTAGTGAAAATACGAAGTACAAGGTACGAAATACGAAGTTTGCATTTAGTTTTACTGACTTCTCAATTTTTTACTTTCTCTTTGTCCCAATATTTCGTACTTCCAACTTCGTACATCGTACTTTTTACTTATATTTGCATGCAATTTAACTACAACACTGAACCAAGTTCAGCATAAACTACAAATTGCAATGAAAGCACACACAACTAAAATCGTTGGAGAAGGTCTTACTTACGACGATGTATTGCTCATCCCAAATTATTCCGAAGTTTTGCCGCGCGAAGTTAGCATCCAATCGAAGTTTTCGAGAAATATTACTTTGAATGTTCCTATTGTTTCTGCAGCAATGGATACCGTTACCGAAAGTTCAATGGCGATTGCCATGGCACAGGAAGGCGGCATTGGCGTATTGCACAAAAACATGTCGATTGAACAACAGGCAGCAAAAGTGAGAAAAGTAAAGCGTGCAGAAGCCGGAATGATTATCGATCCTGTAACGTTGCCCTTAACCGCAACTGTTGGCGATGCTAAAATGGCGATGAAGGAATATGGTATTGGTGGAATTCCAGTCGTGGATCAAAACGGCATATTGAAGGGAATTGCCACTAACAGAGATTTACGTTTCGAAAAAATAAATTCCCGTTCGATAATAGAAGTTATGACTTCTGAAAACCTGGTAACCGCTGCAGAAGGAACAACTTTGCAGGAAGCCGAAGGTATTTTACAGAAAAACAAAATTGAAAAACTTCCGGTTGTTGACGATAACTTCAAACTGATAGGATTAATCACTTTTAGAGATATCACCAAGTTGACCCAAAAACCAATTGCGAACAAGGACACATTCGGACGTTTGCGTGTGGCTGCGGCTATCGGCGTTACCGCTGATGCATTAGAAAGAGCAACCGCTTTGGTAAATGCAGGAGTTGATGCCGTAATTATTGACACAGCACACGGACATACGCAAGGGGTTGTTACAGTTTTAAAAGAAGTAAAAGCTAAATTCCCAAATCTTGATGTGGTGGTTGGAAATATTGCAACTCCCGAAGCAGCACTTTATTTAGTTCAAAATGGCGCTGATGCTGTGAAAGTAGGTATTGGACCGGGTTCGATTTGTACAACACGAGTTGTCGCTGGGGTAGGATTTCCACAATTTTCTGCGGTTTTGGAAGTCGCTGCAGCTTTAAAAGGAACGGGAGTTCCAGTAATTGCCGATGGCGGAATTCGTTATACAGGAGATATTCCTAAAGCGATTGCGGCTGGTGCCGATAGTGTAATGTTAGGTTCATTATTAGCTGGGACAAAAGAATCTCCAGGAGAAACGATAATCTTTGAAGGAAGAAAATTCAAATCCTACCGCGGAATGGGTTCTATTGAAGCCATGGAAGATGGTTCGAAAGACCGCTACTTTCAGGATGTGGAAGATGATATCAAAAAATTAGTTCCCGAAGGAATTGTGGGGCGCGTTCCTTACAAAGGCGAATTAAACGAAAGTATGCAGCAATTTGTTGGCGGACTTCGCGCTGGAATGGGTTACTGTGGCGCCAAAGATATTCCAACACTTCAGGAAACAGGGAGTTTTGTTAGGATTACGCAAAGTGGCATTGGTGAAAGTCATCCTCATAATGTAACCATTACTAAAGAGTCGCCGAATTATTCGAGATAATTATTAGTCATTAGACAAAAGTGAGAAGGCATAAGTTGAATCTTGTGCCTTTTTTATTTGTACAGTCGTAAGTAAATTATCATTAAGTATATTAGTACCCTTAAATAAAATGGGGGGGTAAAATCTATTATTAAATAAAAATCATTCTGTTTATTTAATTTTTTAGAGTTAGTGCACATAAATTTAATATTTTTACACAAAATTCAATTTAATAATAATGAAACCCAGAAAAATTGTTTTAAGTGTTATACTCATCACCATTTTGATTTTAACCTTTTTCTCAAATGTTATTTTTCAAAATCAAGCCAGTCCAACAGAAATTACAAAATTTGACACGGGAGACACTGCCTGGATGATTGTTGCCACTGCATTAATACTCTTAATGACGCCAGGTTTAGTTTTTTTTATGGCGGAAGGTCGGAAATAAAAACGTAATTAGTACCATGCTTCAAAGCTTTATGGCGATGGTAATCGTAAGTGTATTATGGGTTGTGGTTGCCTATGGTTTATGCTTTGGTCCATCTTTAGGTGGTTTTATAGGAAATCCAATTCCAAATTTATTTTTTAATAATGTAGGCGTGACTTCTTCTTGGTCATTGGCACCAACAGTTCCTTTACTCTTATTTGCCCTTTTTCAGGTTAAGTTTGCGATTATTACCCCAGCTCTTATTACTGGTGCTTTTGTGGAACGGATTCGGTTTTGGGCCTATATGCTGTTTATGGTTTTATTCATTTTGTTTGTATACGCACCTCTCGCCCATTGCACATGGCATCCCGATGGGATTTTATTTAAATTGGGCGTTCTGGATTTTGCAGGTGGAACTGTAGTTCACATGAGTGCAGGTTGGGCAGCATTGGCTGGAGCGATTTTTTTAGGAAAAAGAAAAGTTCAGAAAGCAAATCCGGCTCGAATTACGTATGTTTTATTGGGTACAGGATTGCTATGGTTCGGATGGTTCGGTTTTAATGCGGGATCAGCTATGGGAGCAAATAGTTTGGCTGTACAAGCTTTAGGAACTACAACTATGGCGGCTGCATCGGCATCTATGGCTTGGGTATTTATGGATAAAATACTTGGGCACAAACTCTCTGCAATGGGAGCTTGCATAGGAGCTGTCCTGGGTTTGGTTGCGATAACTCCGGCTGCAGTTTATGTTAGTATTGCTCACGCTATAACCATCGGAATCATTTCTAGCGTGGTTAGTAATTTTACCGTCAGCCAATTCCCGAAAGGAAAAATTGATGACGCGCTTGATGTTTTTGCCTGTCACGGCGTTTGGGGAATGACAGGAATGATTCTGACAGGTGTATTTGCTTCAAAAGCAATAAATGCAGCTGTTGTAGATTAAGGATTGTTATTTGGAGAAACTAAATTGTTCACAAACCAATTAATAGCTTTAGTTTGTATTTCTGTGTTTCCTTTTGTGGCATCCTATGCGCTTTTTTACATTGTTAATAAAATTACGCCGTTACGAGTTAGTGAGGATAAAGAAGCGTTAGGATTGGATATTACGCAGCATGGGGAATACTTGTAAACTAAATTCCAGTATAATTACTAGGCGTAATCAGCATTAATTCAGCTTTGATTACATCAGTAACATCTAATGATTTTATAAAATCATGAATTGCGTTTTTATCGATGACAGAATTGGTTCTGGTTAGACTTTTCAATGCTTCATACGGATTTGGATATCTTTCGCGACGTAAAATGGTTTGAATAGCTTCGGCAACTACAGCCCAGTTTTTCTCTAAATCCTCCGCAAATTTATATTCGTTTAAGACTAATTTGTTCAACCCATTTAATGTTGCATCGAAAGCAATTAAGGTATGTCCGATTGGAACTCCAATATTCCGCAACACTGTGCTGTCAGTCAAATCACGTTGCAATCTTGAAATGGGCAATTTTGCTGAAAGATGCTCGAATATTGAATTGGCAATTCCCAAATTACCTTCCGAGTTTTCAAAATCAATTGGGTTTACTTTGTGAGGCATCGCCGAGGAACCTATTTCGCCCTCTTTAATTTTTTGTTTAAAATATTCCATCGAAACATACGTCCAGATATCTCTATCCAAATCGATGACGATATTGTTGATTCTTTTCAGCGCATCAAAAAATGCTGCAAAATGATCATAATGTTCTATTTGAGTCGTTGGAAATGAATGTTGTAAACCGAGAGTGTTTTCCACGAAAGTGGTACCAAACTGTTTCCAGTCTACATTTGGATATGCAACATGGTGCGCATTGAAATTCCCTGTGGCTCCACCAAACTTAGCCGCAAACGGAATGTTAAACAACAAACGCATTTGTTCTTCCAGACGTTCTACAAAAACTAAAATCTCTTTCCCTAACCGTGTTGGCGACGCTGGTTGTCCGTGTGTTCTAGCTAACATCGGAATGTCTTTCCATTCCATTGCCAATTCCTTTAGTTTTGCGACTAATCCGATTAATGCTTTTAAATATACTTCCTGAAACGCTTCCTTTGTTGATAGCGGAATAGCGGTATTATTGATGTCTTGTGAGGTTAAACCAAAATGAATAAACTCTTTGTAAGTTGATAATCCTAACCCTTCAAACTTTTCCTTGATAAAATATTCAACTGCCTTTACATCGTGATTGGTCGTTTTTTCGGTGTCTTTTATCCAATGAGCATCTTCGGTTGTAAAGTTTTTATATAGATTACGCAAGCTGCCAAAAACAGCAGAATCAACTCCTTTTAGTTGCGGCAAATCGGCCTCACATAGCGCAATGAAATACTCAACTTCCACCAAAACTCGGTATTTGATTAGTGCTTCTTCGGAGAAATAGTTAGAAAGCGTTTTGGTTTTGCTTCTATATCTTCCGTCAATGGGTGAAACGGCGTTTAGTGGTGTTAATGACATATGTAGTGGTTGTGTTGTTGAAGGATGCAAATTTAGGTATTCCTATTTAGAATATAGAGAATAGAAGATAGAAAATAATAATCGATGAAGAGAGAACAGACTGTCTCTTGTCTTTTTGTCCTCTATTATCTTTTCAACAACTTCGCTCGTAATAATGGTACTCCTTCAGTAGCGTTCATCGGAATAACTTCCAGCGGATTTTGCAAATTATTAATGCTTGCCGGTCTTGGATCGATGTAAAAAACTTTAGTCTTTGGATTCGCATAATGCATCAAACTTGCGGCCGGGTAAACCTGAAGTGATGTACCAATAACAGCTACATAGTCTGCTTGTTCTATGATGCTTATTGCTTCTTCTAAAGCTGGAACCATTTCACCAAACCAAACAATATGTGGGCGCAACTGATTGCCTTCATCATCAGCATCTCCAAGGATTAAATCGTACTGCCAGTCTAAAATATAATCTTCGTTTTTAGTGCTTCGTACTTTTAATAGCTCGCCATGCAAATGCAAAACATTAATGCTACCCGCCTGCTCATGCAAATTGTCTACATTTTGAGTGATAATATGCACATGAAAATCATTTTCGAGTTCAGCCAAAGTAGTATGCCCAAGATTTGGTTTTACTTGAAGTAACTGTCTGCGGCGTTGGTTATAAAAATCCAAAACCAATGCTGTGTTCCTTTGCCAACCTTCAGGCGACGCAACATCCATAACATTATGACCTTCCCATAATCCATCAGCATCGCGAAAGGTTTTAATTCCGCTTTCCGCAGAAATTCCAGCTCCTGTTAAAACAACTAGTTTCTTTTTCATTTTATAAATTTAAAGTAAAATTATACATTTTTGTTATTTTTGACAAAACTCATATCATGATTGACCTCGATTTTCTTACTTACCTAGAAGAATTCATAACCGACAATCGCAAAGAACGCTTTAAAACCATATTGGCAAATAGAACCAATCATTTTACGATAGTGGTGGAAGATCTCTTTCAGTTTCATAATACGAGTGCGGTCATGCGCAGTTGTGAGGTTTTTGGAATTCAGGAAATTAATATCATAGAGCAACGTTTTGGTAAAAACATTGACAAAGAAATAGCTATGGGTGCTCAAAAATGGGTTGATATTAATAAATTTTCAACTATTTCCCATTGCATGAAAAGCCTCAAAAACAAAGGCTATCAAATTATTGCCACCACGCCTCACAATGATTCCTGTTTGTTACAAGATTTTGATATAACTAATAAAAGTGCTTTGTTTTTTGGCACCGAAAAAGAAGGTCTTTCAGAAGAAGTTATGAGTCAAGCGGATGGTTTCTTGAAAATTCCGATGGTTGGTTTTACTGAAAGTTTGAATATATCAGTTTCGGCAGCAATTATTATTCAGGACATCACAACGCGGTTACGTCAAACAAACATCAAATGGCAACTTACGGAAGAAGAGTTGTTAGAAAAGCGCATTCAATGGGCTAAAAACACCATTAAGGATATTAAACAAGTTGAAGAACGGTATTATGCAACGAAATAATGATTATTTCTTCTTCAAGACCTTGTACTGCTCGTAGCACTCACTAATAGCATCCATGATTTGTAAATCGTTTGCAGTTTTGATAAACTCTTCAGAATAACTACAACGGGTAAGAATTTCAGCTATTTCTTTTTTGTCAACACCCAGCAATACACCCAAGGTTTCCCTATCAAATTTAGATTCCAAGAGATGCCTAACCGTATCATCCTTTTTCATCTTCTTAAGTTTCTTAAGCTCACTGGATTTGTTGCCAAAGAAATTATATAGCATATCTGATGGATTAAAAATTGAGCCTAAAACTCTTGAGAATGCGCCCGGAGAGGTTTCGCCTGTTTCATATCCTTGCGATAAACCTGAAATACTGTAACGAAAATTATCTTTGTCAGGAATCAATTTGGAATCAATTTCGAGGTAGCCTGTTAAGTCATATTTTTTTACAATTACTTCTTCTAAAGCAATTGCTTTTTCGGTCAGTTGTATTTTGGCAGTGCCGTTTTTGAGCCAGTCATTAGTCACTCTCACACGCAATGATTGGTAGCCTAACAACGAAATATGCAAGGTGTCATTTACACTAACTTCTAATTCAAAAAAACCTCTAACATCAGTTATAACTCCTTTTACTTTATTAATGTTGATTACATTTGCGTTGGGTATTAGTAATAAAGTATTGTCGTTGATAATGGTTCCGTTAACTTTTTGAGTTATTGAATTGTTTTGTGCCGATGCACCAATATAAAAAATAAATAAATAGAAAAGCGTGAAATATCTCATAGCCATTTTTAACGGTTTAAAAGTATGAAACTCTTTTAAGATATTTTGCAGTTTGGCTTTAGAATTAGAACAAAATTAACAAAATCCAAAAATTATAAATCGTATAACTCCTGTTATTGAACAAATAAAAAAACTCTGATTTTGTTAAGAAATCAGAGTTTTTATGAAATCCCAAATTATTGAATTTTGAACTTTTGTTTTTATAATTTAAAAGCGTTAACTTTTTCTTGGTCTTCTCGTTTTAGCGTCATCAAAAGAACGTCCAGCTGGTCTATCGCTGCCTTCTGATCGTCTTGGAGCAAGGCCTTCTCTTTGTGCTGAACCTGGCTCTCTTCTTGGAGCGCTGTCACGATTAAAACCACTTTCTCTTCTTGGTCTGTCTGTATTTTCTCTTGGTGCAGCATTTCTATCGCTTTTAAAACCAGTTTCTTTTCTGGGTCCAAAACTTCCGCCACCTGAATTTCTTCTGTCTCCACCTGCGCTACGTTCTCCTCTAAAACCACCTGAACTTCTACCGCCACCAAATCCGCCGCCACTTCGACCGTTATGGTCACGTCTTTCACGACTTCCACCATCATTTTTAGAGATTTCAACGTTGATTCTTCTTCCATTCATATCAAATCCGTTAAGGACTGACATTACTTTTTCTGCATGTTCCCCATCGGTATTAAAAAATGAAAAACCTTCTTTTACATCTACTTTAAAGACATCATCGCGACCTAAATCAAGCGTGTCTTTCAAGAAATCTTTTAATTGCATCCAATCAAAATCATCTCTTGAACCGATGTTTACGAAATAACGAACAGGATCTCCGGCTCTGATTTCTCTTGGTTCAGAACTACGTTCGCTTCTTTCACTGCCTTTTTCGCCTGATAAATCACGTTTCTTTTTATAGTAGTTGATGAATCGGTTAAATTCAACCGAAACCATTTTCTTAATTAATTCTTCTTTCGATAAACCATCCAAAACTTCATTGATTGCCGGGAGATAATTGTCTATCTCATGGTCAACTTCGGTATCTTTAATTTTATTGGCTAAATGTAATAATTGGATTTCGCAGATTTCAATTCCAGATGGAATCGTTTTTTCTTGAAATTTTTGTTGAATAATTCTTTCGATAGACGAAATCTTGCGCAATTCACTTTTGGTAATAATTACGATAGAAGTTCCTAGTTTCCCAGCACGACCTGTACGTCCAGAACGGTGCGTATAAGTTTCTATTTCATCGGGTAACTGATAGTTTACAACATGTGTAATGTTATCAACGTCTATGCCACGTGCGGCAACATCTGTGGCGACAAGCATTTGAATTTGACGACCACGAAACGATTTCATAACGCCATCACGTTGTGCTTGCGATAAATCACCATGCAACGCTGCTGCATTGTATCCATCTTCGATTAATTTTTCAGCAACGGCTTGCGTATCGCGTTTGGTTCTACAAAAAACTACCGAGAAAATATCCGGATTAGCATCTGCCAATCTTTTCAAAGCTTCGTAACGATCTCGTGCATTCACACAATAAAATTCATGAGAAACGGTAGCCGTACCTGAATTTTTACTTCCCACAGTAACTTCGGCAGGATTGTTCATAAATTTTTTGGCTATGCGCGCTACTTCTGCAGGCATAGTTGCCGAAAATAACCAAGTGTTTTTCTCGTCTGGAGTGTCTGATAATATTGAAACGATATCTTCATAGAATCCCATGTTCAACATCTCATCGGCTTCGTCAAGAATACAGAAATTTATGTTTTTGATGTTAACCAAACCACGATTAATCATGTCTTGCATTCTTCCTGGTGTTGCCACAATAATTTGGGCTCCACGTTTAATTTCTCGGGCTTGTTCTGTAATGCTAGCACCACCATAAACCGCAACGGTATTCAAACCTTTTACATATTTTGAGTATTGTTTAATCTCATTAGTGATTTGTAAACAAAGCTCACGCGTTGGGGATAAAATTAATGCTTGCGTGCTTCTGTCTTCAGCATCAATTTTTTGTATTAGCGGAAAACCAAATGCTGCTGTTTTCCCTGTACCTGTTTGTGCTAAAGCTACTAAATCGGTGTTTTGTTCCAATAGTGCTGGAATCGCTTTTTGTTGCACTTCTGACGGATTCTCAAATCCTAGATCTTTGATCGCCAGCAGTAACGATTCATTCAGACCTAATTGTTCAAATTTATTCATATTGTATTTTAAAATTTGGTGCAAAGATAAACTTTAAATACCATAAAAACTAATTTGTTATTTACTGATAATTAGATAGTTGCTGGTTTTTAGTTGTTGGTTAATGAAATCCTACTGCAACTAATTATAAATTAGTGCAAAACTCAACCAATTGTTTCACTGACAATCCACGATGACTAATGCTTGATTTTTCTTCTATAGTTAGCTCGGCAAAAGTTTTATCAAAACTATCAGCAACGAAAATTGGGTCGTAACCAAAACCATTGGTTCCAAATTTTTCTTTTGTAATTTTTCCATTGATAATGCCTGGAAAAAGATACTGTTTTCCTTTTAGATTTAAACAAATTACAGTTTTAAAATTGGCTTTTCTGTTGGTTTCATACTTAAGTTTACTCAATAATTTATGCATATTTTCATTAGCAGTGCTATTTTCACCTGCATAACGTGCCGAATAAACACCGGGTTCACCATTTAAAGCTTCAACTTCTAATCCAGTGTCGTCAGCAAAACAATTGTAACCATAGTTGGAAGTAACATAATTGGCTTTCAAAATGGCATTTCCTTCAATAGAAGTTGCGGTTTCAGGAATTTCTTCATTGCATCCAATAGATTCTAAACTCAAAATTTGAATAGATGACGGAAGCAAGAGTTGCATTTCTTTTATCTTATTCAAATTGTTAGAAGCAAAAACTAATTTCATAATTAGAAGTGATAAAATAATTTCAAGCTTTTTTGTTTTTGAGCAATCCTACTGTAAGTTCAGCAAAACGCATAAAAAAGGAGCTTTTAAGCTCCATTTTTAATTATTACTTTATTCTTTATTTTACAATTACTTGTAAAGATTTTGTATTGGTTGGTGTAGTAAATTTACAAATGTATATTCCAGTTTGTAAATCAGAGGCATCAATAGCTTGATAGTTCATACCCGTAGTTAATTCATTTTGAAACACTACTTCTTTTACAGTTCTTCCGAGTGTATCAAGTAAAGAAACTTTAGTTTTTTGAATTTCCTCAAGTGAAAAGGTGAAATGAATTTGTTTGTCTTGAGTAGGATTTGGTGCAATACTAAAATGATTACTATTCGATACAAAATCATTTGTTGATAAAGTTGTCGTTATTAACCAAATCATGCCGTTCATTAATAATCGTTGGTGATTACCGCCAGCATCACCTGTATAACCATTGTATAATGTATCTCCCGGATCTCCTGTTCCGTCATCAGGAATAGAACTATCCCCTATTGCAAAAACTTTACCTGCTTGATAAGTAGCGGCAGCAATTAAAACATTTGTAGTTGCAGTAGTTGCAGATGTTTTGTAAACTAAACCTCTAACAGAACTATTTGCGGTAGTATTTAAAGACATTGATGTTCCGTTGGTGAATTTTATTTGATTGACCATACCAAAAGGGCCATTTAAAATGCTGCTATAATAAGGATTAGTAGAAGGAGCCATATTGGCGTAGGTTCCCGAAAAGTTTTGTAAATCGAAAGCAATTCCAAAAGGATTGCTTTGAACTGTGTTATTGGTCATTAAATCATTCCATATTACAGGAGAATCTACACCATCAAAATTTCTATCGGAAATGGTATGATCAGAAATCATCATTAATCCTCCACCGTTTTTAACAAAATTTACAATTGCTGCTTTTTCATTAACACTAAATGACATGTTCGGTTCGTCAACAACAAAAACTTTGTAATTACTTAAATCCTGAACATTTGTAGAATTTCCATAAGTAATTTGTGCGTTAAAAGGTAATGTTTCCACAATGTAACCGCGTTTAGCACAATCAACAGCCATTGCAGATAGAGAACCTTCCCAATAGGTTTCTGCAGTAGAAGATGTAATGCCTGATTGAGCAGGAGTAGGAATCCTTTGAGGATTGGACTGTCCTGATCCACTGCTAGCGTATGGCAAATGAGTGGTACTGCTAAAAAAAATGTTGTGTATGTCTGCATCAATCACCCAGTCGGCATTACTTGCCATTTCGGCTTTAGTAGCATCAAAAAGAATTTTATTATTTTGTGCAACAGCAGAAAAAATATTTAAAAAAATTACGGTTAAAAATAAAATGTAAAATGTTGATTTCATTGTATTTGATTTATTAGCATACAAACTTAATACATTAATTATTTATCGAACAGTTATGATTGTTAATTTTTTTTAATTGTATTTTAAATCTCAAGATTTTAAATAATTAATCAAAATTACTCTTTAATAATTACTTTAGCCACGAATAGAAGCGGAGTAACTATCATTAAAGATTTATTTAAAAGAATACTAACATG